>NZ_REBN01000135.1 GCF_007692705.1 Mongoliibacter sp. | reverse complement strand
AAGCGAGAGACAAGAGCCAAGAACCAAGAGGATAAAAGATACGAGAAATATGAGACAACAGTCAAGAACAAAGAGTAAAGAGAAATACAGTAGAAATAATTGGAAATATGCCTGCGGCGAAATAATTGAGATGTATGGAAGTGAATCAAACTTTACCTTGTCATCTCGGGTCAGGTAAAATCAGGACCAAAAAAAATAATAATGAAATATGCTTCGCGATATAAATAGACATAAGCCTTAGGCGATATATTGTTGGCGCCAATTCATAGAATTAACGGGGTGAAATAAATTTCAAGTAAAATCAGGACGTGAAATAAAATGGTTGTATTTGGAAGAAATGCAGATGTAGGAGGAAGCAGTGAAGTTTTTGGGCATGAGTGTATACTCACAGCGACGTAGGTGATAATTTCAATAGATAAATCACGAAGTGATTGAATCCACGAAGGGGTATTTGCCCCGGGTGCAACCCGGGATATTGAATGGATAAACTAAATTGGTTTTTGGCTAAAAAAATGCCAATTGTGAAGAAAGCTTTTCGCCAAAAACAGGGAAGGTAGGAACAAAAGTAATATCATATAAAGTGTCAATGAGTCAAAGAACCAAAAAAGAAGGTTGGAAAAAAGAAGCAAATACCAAGAGAAGTAATAAAGATGAAAATCCTTTAAACCAATAATACCATACCCAATGCTAAAAAACATCTTAAAAATCGCCCTTAGAAGTTTTTGGAAGACCAAAAGCATTTCTTTTATCAATGTCTTGGGTTTGTCTTTAGGGATGGCCCTGTGTATGATCATTGCAATTTTTGTTCAAAATGAACTCAGCTATGATAAGCATTTTCCAAATGCAGAGCGGATTTACCGGGTGAGTGCGGATATAGTTTTTGGAGGGAATGCAATGAATATGACTTTTGCCCCGGCACCTATGGCCGAAGCATTGGTTGCTGAAATCCCCGAAGTGGAAGCTGCTGTACACTTCAGGCAACAGGGGTCTTTTTTGATCAAAAGATATGAAGACAATATCAAAGAAAGCGATGTGGTTTTCGCTGGCAAAAGTTTTTTGGATGTCTTTGATATTCCATTAATACAGGGAGCCAAGGAAAGGGCTTTGGATGAACCCAATACCATGTTGATAAGTCAGAGTTTAGCTGATAAGTTCTTTAAAGGAGAAAATGCAGTTGGACAAACCCTGATCCTTGATAATAAAACAGATTATAAAATCTCAGGAGTATATGCTGATATTCCTGAAAACAGCCATTTTCAATTTCATGCCCTCTTGGCAGCAGAAGGCTTACCAGAAGCCAAAAGCAGTCAATGGTTGAGTAATAATTTCCAAACCTATTTGCTGGTTAACCCAGGTGCAGATCCTAAGTTCATGGAGGAGAAAATCAAAACAATGAGTGAGAAAAACATGGCACCAGCCTTGAAGCAGGCACTTGGAGAAGACTTTTCATTGGAACAATTCAAGGCTTCTGGTAACAAGGTGGAATACGGATTACAGCCTTTATTGGACATACATTTACATTCTGATCTTATTGGAGAATTCAAGGCCAACTTTTCCATTACCTATATTTATCTGTTTATCGCCATCGCAGTATTCATCTTATTGATTGCCTGCATCAATTTCATGAACCTTGCGACAGCTAAATCTTCCAATAGAGCCAAGGAGGTCGGTGTAAGGAAAACTATGGGGTCTGGAAGGAGTGAGCTGATAGGACAGTTTTTGGGTGAAACCTTTATCATGAGTCTCGTTTCTTTTATTCTGGCCATTTTACTGGCTTCTCTGCTATTGCCATATTTCAATGATTTGGCAGGCAGAAACCTGAGTCTTCCACTCACAGATGTAATGTTTTACCTTTATCTGCTTCTAGGTGCTTTGGTTGTCGGCTTGATTGCAGGGGCATACCCAGCACTTTTTCTTTCCGGATTCAACCCTTCAAAAGTGTTAAAGGGAGATATTTCCAAAGGAATGAAAAGCTCTTCTGTCAGAAGTTCTTTGGTGGTCTTTCAGTTTGCCATTTCCATAATTTTGATTTTTTGTACCATCGTACTTTTTACCCAGATGAATTTCATTCAAAATAAAAACCTGGGATTTAGCAAGGATCAAATAGTCATGGTACATGATCTCTATGCCATGGCTGGGCAGAAACAGACTTTTAAAGAACAGGTCTTGTCAAGTTCTTTGATTGAAAAGGGGACATTAAGCGGGTTTTTACCCGTTTCAGGTACCAACAGATCAGATACGCCATGGTGGGTTTCTGGAAGAGATATTCAGGATCAGGAAAATTTGGTTTCCATTCAAAACTGGAAAGTGGACTTTGATTATATCAGTACGCTGGGGATGAAGGTCGTTCAGGGAAGAGACTTTAATTTAGATTTCCCTTCAGATTCTTCAGGTGTCATTTTAAACGAGACTGCAGTCAAAAACTTTAATTTTGACGGAGATCCCATAGGTCAGAAAATAGCGTCATTTTCCGGGGATAATGAAACAGGCTTCAGTACTGAAAATTCTGAAATGCGAACGGTTATCGGTGTAGTGGAGAACTTCCATTTTGAATCCCTCAAAGAAAATATCGGCGCTGTACTTATGTATATAGACCCCAATCCTTCCGGAATTGCTTCATTTAAGTTCAAAGCCGAAGATATAAAGGACGTCTTAGCACTTCTGGAAGGAAAATGGAATGAACTGGCACCCGGTCAGCCATTCACTTATAGTTTTTTGGATGATCGCTTTTCTTCCATGTACGCTTCAGAGACGAGGATAGGTAAAGTCTTTGCGGCATTTACGGGATTTGCAATTTTCATCGCATGCATGGGATTGTTTGCCTTGACAGCTTTTACTGCCGAACAGCGAAGAAAGGAAATTGGAATAAGAAAGGCATTGGGTGCTACTGTTGGTTCTCTGGTACTACTGCTTTCCAAAGAGTTTACCAAGTTGGTGCTCATCGCTTTTATCATTGCAGCACCATTAGGCTGGTATGGAATGAACAGGTGGTTACAGGATTATACCTATAGGATTGATTTGGGGTGGACCACACTCTTGTTGGTTATAGGATTGGTCATGACAGTTGCATGGACAGTGATGGGTGTACAGTCTTTTAGGGCTGCACGAATCAACCCTGTGGATTCCCTGAGGGGGGAGTAGGGGAAGGCGGAAGGATAAAAGGAGGAAGGATGAAGGAGGAGGGATAGAGGCGAGAAGCGAGAGACGAGATGCGAGACCTGCTAAGACCTTTGAGGTTTTTTTTAACCTCGGAAGGTCTTTTTAGAGCCAAGAAACAAGAGCTGAGAGCCGAGAAGCGAGAGGCAAGAGTAAAAATCAAGAAACAAGAATCGAAATGAGGATTTGTTGGGAAGGTTGAAATGCCATTTGGCCCGTCCGGCTGGGCATCAGGGCGGGCATGACCGATATTGTAGCCCGGTAATTTATTGCCGGGTACAAAGATCAAGTTTAGATATTTTAAGAGCCGTAGGTACGGACGATAAAGGAATATCAAGTTAATCCAAAGAGGCTGTATACCTGCTAATAAAAATTTCTGGGCTTAATATCTGCAATGTAGGAGAATCCAATTTTAACAAATATTTGTCAGAAGTGATGATGCAATCCATCTGTTTATCCAAAGCAATGAAGTAATGGATGGCATCTTCCAAATCTTTTTGGTTGGATTGGATAGCTTGAATAATATGCATTCGATCCCCCTCTAACAATTCAAAATTGTCCAAGATCATTTCCAAGATTTTTTTAGTGATTTCCTGACCTTTTGCCTGATTTAAATAATAGATACAGGTAAGGAGAATAGAAATAGTTGTAAAACCCTCAATTTCTTTTTTATCGATTAGGGTAAAAACCTCGTTTAATTTTGAATTTTCCGGGTTTCTTTGGAGAAAAAAATCCAAGAATACATTAACATCGAAAAACGCTCTAATAGCCATATTTGCTTTCTTTGGCTTTTCGATATTCTGTTTTCCAATTCCAATCCTCCGGGTATTCTTTTTTGGATGGAGGTAATGATTTTACAAAGTCAACCAATCCAATTTTTTTGGACAATTTGTTTTCTGGCATTAATAATTTTTCAAAATGCTCCTCTACTAAACTTGATATGCTTGTGTCCTGGGCTTCCGCATATTTTTTTATTTTAGTTAAGAGCTTCTCCTCTACAGTTATATTAAGCCGCTTTTTCATTTTTTAAATATACGTATAAAAATAATATATGCGCATCAAGCAAAAAATATTAACTCCAAAAGACTATCTCAGCCTATCCAAGGATAAAAAATCCGACAATTGAATTTAAATTTTTCTGAACCTCTTTTAGACATGTAAGGTTTTGATAAGTATATAAACGAATTTTTAACCTAAAGAATGAACATGCAAAATTTAGCAAACAAAACAGCTTTTATTACTGGAGGAAGTAAAGGAATCGGATATGGAATCGCTGCTGCCTTAATGGAACAGGGAATGAAAGTAGCGATTACCAGCCGCTCACAAGAAGCAGCAGACAAAGCCGCTACAGAACTCAATAAAATAGGAAAAGGAGAAGCTCTAGGATTGGCAGCTGATGTAAGGGATTTTGATTCCCAGCAAAAAGCAGTTCAAACCATGATGGATAAGTGGGGGCAATTGGATCTCTTGGTTGCCAATGCAGGTATTGGACATTTTGCTTCTATTCAAGACATGAGCCATGAACAGTGGCATGAAACCATAGATACTAATCTAACAGGGGTATTTTACAGTATCAAGGCTGGATTGGAAGGCCTGAAGCAATCCAAGGGTTATTTTATTTCAATTTCCAGCTTGGCGGGGACCAATTTCTTTGCGAAGGGTTCTGCCTACAATGCCAGTAAATTTGGTTTGACGGGCTTTACTCAAGCCGTGATGTTGGACCTGAGAAATGAAGGTATCCGATGTACGACTATAATGCCCGGTTCAGTGGCTACTTATTTCAATGACCATGTACCAAATGAAGCCGATGCCTGGAAAATCCAGATTGAAGATTTGGGAAAAATGGTGGTAGACTTGATGCAGATGCATCCACGTACTTTGCCTAGTAAAATTGAAGTGAGACCCAGTATTCCCGGTTAATATTGTCCGCAGGCGAACAAAGATGTACGCCTCAAAACCTAGCATTCAGCCTCAAATTGTCCGTTACAGGTCAATTTGAGGCTTTTTTTTATGGCATGGAAGTAGACTATGAGGAGATGGCTGGGTTTATCGATTTGTGATGAACCCAAAACTTGAATTCTTAGTCCAATTGCTACATGATCGTACTGAAAGACATTGATAAATTTATAGAATCCCGATTTCAACGGGTATTTATCCTTAAGGGAATTGACCTGGAAATTCAGCAGGGAGATTTCATCACCTTGATGGGGCCTTCAGGGGTAGGCAAATCTACACTCTTGAATATTATAGGACTTTTGGATGAGGATTACGAAGGTCAATATTTTTTTGATGGGCAGTCCATCAGGTCTATGAAGGAAAAACAAAGAAATAACCTGCATAAATCCGAATTTGGATACATTTTTCAGGCTTATCATCTTATAGACGAGCTTACGGTCTATGAAAATATAGAAACTCCTTTGCTTTATAGAAATGTATCTTCTTCCGAAAGGAAAAGTATCATTGCCAATCTATTGGATAGGTTCAATATGGTAGCCAAAAAGGATCTTTTCCCAGAACAACTTTCTGGTGGTCAACAACAATTGGTGGGGGTAGCACGGGCCATTGCAGGCAAACCCCGTGTGCTTTTGGCCGATGAGCCTACTGGAAATCTGCACTCGGCACAGGCAAAAGAAATCATGGAAGTATTTCAAGAACTCAATAAGGAGGGAACTACCATCATTCAAGCTACCCATGCACGGGAAAATGCGGATTATGGAAATAGATTGATTGAAATGCTGGATGGAAAAATTGACAATGACATTACACTTTAAGATGAAGAATATTATAACAAGCGCATTATTGTTGTTCACTTTGGTTTTCAGGCTACAAGCCCAAGATACTATCCCTTTGGCTTTTGAAGAGGCTGTGAGGATTGGAATCAGTCAAAACCTTGATTTTCAGATGTTGAATAATCAACAGGAAGTGCTCCGAGCTGAGAAAATAAACGCCACGTTTTCCCACCTTCCCAGAGTAAATATGGGCAGTACTTTAGGAAGAAATATAGGACAGCAGTTCCAGCAGGTAGAAGGAGAATTGATCGTCAGTAACGAAATCCAGGATTATATTACCGGTAATGTGGATGTGAGTATGCCTATTTTCAATGGAGCCAGAAGAATCAACCTGACCTTGGCCAGAAGGCATTTTGAAGATGCAGGCAAACACGATATCGCTAGGGCCAAAGAAGATGTTGTTTTCAATGTGGCTCAGCAGTACTTACAAGTCTTGTTGGATGAGCAGCTTTACAACATTGCTTTGGAAAACCTGGAAAACCAGAAAAAGCAATTGGAACAAATAGAAGGTTTTGTTGATGCCGGATTGAGAACCCTTTCAGACCTTTACAATCAGCAATCTGAAGTGGCCAGGCTGGAAACAGTAGCATTGGATGCTAGAATTCAGTGGGAAACGGATCTTTGGACTTTGGCAGAAACTTTACAGTTGGAATCAAATAAGATTCCTCAGCCAATTGCTGTGGGTGTGGAAAGTTTTGGAAGTGATTTGGCTACCCTTTCCTATTCTGAATTATATGAGCTTGCAGTAATCAATAGAAAGGACCTGCTTCAGCAGCAGTCTTTGGAAGAAGGCAATAGAAAAATGCTTGCTGTTTCAAGGGGATTGCTTTACCCACAACTCAATGCATTTTTCAATTACAGCACCTTTTCAACCTCATTTGATCAGAGGCCAATGCGGGAACAGTTTTTCACCATTTATCCCCAGCGCTCTTTCGGGCTGAGATTGAATATTCCCATTTTCAACAATTTTGATAATAGGACTGAAGTAATCAGAAGTAAGGTAGATTTGAAAAACCAAGGGCTTCAAAAAAGAGCTTTGGAAAGACAAGTTGCCCAGGAAGTTAAACTGTCTTATGAAAACTACAGAGCCGCCATCAGAAGGGAACAAGCCACAAAAATTCAGTTAAAGGCTGCTGAGGAAGCTCAGATGGCTATCTCGGAAAGATTCAGGTTAGGAGTTTCCAACTTTGTGGATCTTGCTCAGGCTAATCAACAAATGGTCACCGCTCAGTCGGATTTTGCCCAAGCCCAATACACGCTTTATTTTCAGGATATCATTATGCGATATGCCTTGGGTATTTTGGACACCATGGATTAGAGATTTTTCTTCATCGGACAATTTCATAGCTAGTTACACGCAAGTTTGATTCTAAATAATTATCTGCAATCCTGCCGATAAACATAATTTTCTTCTCTTGAAATGAAAAAAAGCTAGAATCGGAAATATTTTTTGATCTTGATTTCATTTTTATTCTCTTGCTATGTTTAGAAGGCAGGTAAGAAAAAGGGCATTCTTATTTTTATAAATTAATTCCTGTTCAATTAATTTTTCTTCAATTGTTCTTTCATAAAATTCTATTTACATTGAATTGATAAGTCATTCAAAATATTAATAATTCGATATTCATGGATTTGCAGTTAAATGGAATCAAAGCATATTTTGATTCAACAAGTTCACCTGCTGGTATTTTGCAGTTAAATGGCGGACAGTTGGAACTAATCTATGCAAATACTCCATTTCTGATTTTTTTTGGAAAGAAAGGAAAATTTGAGCCAATGAATTTGATTTCTTATTATGAGGAATCAGGTCTTAAAAATGTTTTCAATGTTGTTGATCAGATTAAGACTTCTTTGAAAAAAGTGCTTTCCAATGATGACTCCGAAAAAATGGAAATATCTCATGAAGTAGATAAATGGGAAGTATCCACCTCTTTTTTATTGGAAGGTTCGGGAGTCAAATATTTTTCTCATACGCTTAGAGAAGTTGTAGGGAAATCTGAAGAAGCTAAAAGGCATGAGAAGAAAACGTTAGCATCTTTGAAAAGTCGAGAAGCTGCCCTCAAGAATATCTTTGATCAGTCCTTGGATGTCATCTGTACAATAGACGAGTTTGGGAACTTTCAACAAGTGAGTTCAGCTTCAAGAGAAGTTTGGGGATATAGCCCAGAAGAACTGAAAGGGAAAGCTTATATTGACTTGGTTCATCAAGATGATAGAGAAATAACCTTGGCTGTTGCAGAGAAAGTCTTGAATGGAGAAGATATCACCAATTTTCAAAATAAGTATGTCCATAAAGATGGAAGAATAATTACAGTAAACTGGTCAGTAAGCTGGGACTACAGTGCACGACTAATGTACTGTGTCGCCAAGGATGTAACAATTCTCGAAAGGAATTACCAGGAAATTAAAAGAAGTGAGTTCAGATTTAGGGGTTTTTATGAATCCTCTACCAATTTTATCATCCGTACCGATCTTGAGGGGAATTACACTTACTGTAATAAAAAGTATCAGGATGATTTTGGATGGCTGTATCCGGGTGAAAGTATGATAGGTAAACAATCTCGGGAAACCATCATGCCCTACCATTTGGATAGACTTCAGGATGTAGGAGATAAGTGTATACAAAATCCAGGAAAAGTTTTTAAAGTTGAATTGGATAAGCCAAAAGAAAATGGTGAAGTAATGACCACTTTATGGGATTTCCTGATTATAGTAGACGATGAGGGGAACCCTTTGGAAATCCAATGTATGGGGGTTGATATTTCCGAAAGGATCAAGTTTGAAAAAGACCTTCAAGCCAGTAATGAAAGGTTTGAATTGGTTATGCAAGCTGGTTCAGAATGTATTTGGGATTATGACCCAGAGTCCGGGGATTTATTTCTTGGCGACGGATTCAGAAGAATTTTTGGCATCAGCCCTTTGGAATTACATTTAAATAACTCCCTGATCAATAGTTATTTTCATCCAGAAGATAAGTCATGGTTATTGTCTTTATTTAAAGAAACTCTTGAGGATAGGGGTAAAAATCTATGGAACGGAAAATTCAGGCTTAGAAAAGAGGATGGAAGCTATGCCCAGGTAGAGGATAAAGCAATTGTTCTTCGTGATGAGCAAGGTAAAGCTTACCGGGTAGTAGGAGCGATGCGTGATATTAGTTTGGAAGTATTTTTTGATAGGGTAGAAATGATGGAAAGGGAGGTGATGGCACATGCTATGCAAGTCGATGCTGAAGTTGAAGACGTGTTGAAATTGCAGCTTTGTAAGTTGGAAGACATTTTTCCCGAAATGAAAACTTCAATTATGAGGATAAAAGATGATAAAGTTTTTCCTTTAGTCTCACCATCACTTCCGGAAACATATTTGGAAGAAATCAGTGGTTCTCCTATAGGAGAAAATACTGGTTCCTGTGGCACTGCTGCTTATTTGAGAAAAAAGGTTATTGTCAGTGATATTCAGAATGATATCAAATGGGATAAATATAAAGAATTGGGAAAAAAATATGGATTTAAGGCATGCTGGTCTCAGCCCATATTCAATTCTGAAGGAAGTGTAGTAGCCACCTTTGCCAACTACTATGAAACTGTAAAATCTCCAAATGATCAGGAAATTCAGGCGATGGACCGTGTCCAAAGACTGGTTTCATTAATTCTGGAAAAATTTGATTTTGTAGAAAAAATAAAACTAAGTAATGAAAGGTTTGAAAATGTAACCGAAGCGACAAATGATGCCATTTGGGATTTTGATGTGGTTAATAATAATTTATACTGGTCAAAAGGCTTTGAAAATCAGTTTAATTATGACATGAGTGACACCGAACCTTCATTTGACTTTTTGATTTCCAGAATTCATGAAAAAGATAGGGCGCGGGTGATTGAAAGGGTTCAGACATTTTTCAAGGATCGAAAAAGTATTTCTTGGTTTGAGGAATATCAATTTAAGCGAGGCGATGGATCCTTTGCCTATGTAATTGACCGGGCAAAATTCATCAGAGATCATGAAGGCAATGTCATCAGGGTGATTGGAGCAATGACTGATATCACACATCTCAAAGAATATGAATCTTCCTTGGAAAGCTTAAATAGAAAACTTGACGCAAGGGCCAAAGAACTTGCGCATTCCAATGCGGAATTGGAGCAATTTGCCTATATAGCCTCGCATGACTTACAAGAGCCTCTTAGAATGGTTACAGGATTTCTAAAACAGATTGAAAAAAACTATGGAGATATCTTAGACGATAAAGGGAAAAAATATATCCATTTTGCTGTAGATGGTGCAGTGAGGATGAAGAATATCATCTTGGATTTACTGGAGTTTTCTAGAGTTGGTAAGGATTTGGATAATAAGGAAGTTTTTTCACTTAATGATTTGGTAGACGAAGTTTTATACTTAAACAGAAAAAGTGTAGAAGAGAAAAAAGCTATAATTAAGTCTGATCAACTTCCAGATATTCAGTATTTTAAAACACCATTATTTCAGGTATTTAAGAACCTCATAGAGAACGCTATTAAATATAGTCATCCCCATAAGAGACCCGAAATTAAAATTTCTTGTGAAGAATCGTCAGATTATTGGACCATATCCATTTCTGATAATGGGATTGGGATAGAAAAAGAATATTTTGATAAGGTATTTATTTTGTTTCAAAGATTGCATACCAGAGAAAAATACTTGGGAACTGGAATGGGATTGGCAATAGCAAAAAAAATTGTTGAAGGATTGGGAGGGGAAATATGGGTTGATTCGATTCCTGAAAAAGGAAGTATATTTAGTTTTACCATTCCAAAAAAACTTAAAAAACAAATATGAAAGCAGAGCTCAAGATTGTCTTGATTTACATGATTGTAGGTGTCTTATGGATCTTACTCAGTGACAAGGTTTTGTTATTAATTTTTGAACCAGATGAGCTCTATCAAATCACCTATTTACAAACCTTGAAAGGTATCTTTTATGTCTTGATGACAGCCTTGCTGCTCTACTTGCTGGTTAAAAAATATTATGATGCATTGGATAAAAAGGTCCAAGAATTGAAACATGTCAATGCCGAATTAAAAGAAAAAAGTAAAGAATTAGAAGCCTCAAATAAGGACTTGGAACAATTTGCTTTTGTAATTTCTCACGATTTGCAGGAACCTTTAAGGATGATTACAGGCTTTTTGACTCAGTTAAGAAAAAAGTATGAGGACCAATTGGATGAGAAGGCTCAGCACTATATTTTTTTCGCAGTCGATGGTGCCTTCAAAATGAAACAGATCATCCTAGATCTTTTGGAGTTTTCAAGGGTTGGGAGGTATTTGGAACCTTTAGAACAAATTGATCTTAATAAAATTCTTGCTGATGTCTGCACTTCCAACAGCAGAATCATAGAAGAGACAGGAACAAAAATATCATCAATAGATTTACCGGTAATCTATGCACATAGGGATCCTATAACGCAATTGTTTCAACACCTGATTGGAAATGCCCTCAAATACAAAAGTGAAAAGAGGTCACTGGAAATTGAGATTGGAATGAAAGAGAATGGTAGTTTTTATGAATTTTGGGTGAAGGACAACGGGATCGGGATCAATGAAGAATATGCAGACCGAATATTTGTGATTTTTCAAAGGTTGCATACTGCAGAAAAATATGGAGGCGGAACAGGTATAGGACTCGCTTTGGTCAAAAAAATCGTAGAATACTATGGAGGTACAATTCGTTTTGATTCTGTTGAAGATAAGGGCAGTACATTTCATTTTAGCTTACCCAAAAAAACCGCCTTGTCAAAGGTCAAGGCGGCTTGAAATAGTAGTTAGGAATAGAATGGCTAAACTATATTCTGATAAATAAATTCTCTTTGGATCTTCTGACTTTCTTGACACTTGCCATTGGGTCATTTTCAATATCCCTAAAACCTAAAGCCAATAAAGCAGTACTTCCTAAGTTCTGGGATTTGAAATCAAATATCTCATCAATTTTTTCTGGAATGAAACCTTCCATCGGTGTGGTATCGATTTTTGCTTCAGCTGCAGCTATCATGGCTGTACCCAAAGCAATATAGGCTTGTTTTGAAGCCCATTGGAATTGAGCTTCAGAAGTCATTCCTCCGAAGTTTTTCTTTAAGCGGTCAGCATAATCACTCAAAGCGTTTGGTGTAAGATTTCTTTCTTCAGTTACTTGTTTGAAATAAGTATCAATTCTATCAGGTGATATTTTTGTCCATGCGGCAAAAATCAATAAATGCGAGCTTTCTAAAATCTGCGGTTGATTGAATGCGACTGGAGCGATTTTTCTTTTAACTTGTTCATCTTCTACTACCAAAATAGTAAAAGGCTGTAAACCATTTGATGTTGCTGTTAATTGAATCGAATTCAATATCCCTTCTAGTTGGTCATCGCTCAGCTTTTTCTCAGTCATTCGTTTGGTTGCGTATCTCCATTCTAAACTTTCTATTGTAGTTTCCATTCTTCAGTCGATGTATTTAATGTATATACAGTTAATAACAGGAACTTTAAAATTTTGTTCCTTTTTTAATTCAAAATTTGCTTTCCATGGGTGGTAAGATTTACTTCGATACCCATTTTTGGACTTTAATTCAGGTTAAAGGTCAAGTTTCTGAAATTAATTTCGAGATCATTTCAAAGACTTCTCAAAGACTACCAGTTTTGGTAAATGCTGTTAAGCTTAGCTCCCCAGATGGTAATGATAATTTGGTTTTGACAATACTTGATATTTCTCAAAGAAAGCAATATGAAAAAGAACTCCTCAAAGCGAAGCGATTAGCAGAGGAGAATGCAGCCAAATTATTTGAGAAAAATACTGAATTGGAACGCTTTTCTCATATTGTATCCCACGATCTTAAATCTCCGATCAGGACTATGAGTGGTCTATTTGAAATTATGGAGAGAAAAGGTTTCGTCAGTAAAGACAAGGATTCTATGCAAATCCAAAAACTGATCATGGATAGTCTCAGAAGAATGAAAACACTGGTCGATGACCTGATGGAACAGACCATGATTGAAAAAGAACCAGCTGATTTCGATTTGGTAGATTTGAATGCTGTTTTTGATATAGTAAGCGAAATTTTAGGCAATGAAATAAAAAACTCTTTCACCAAAATAGAGGTTCCAGTTTTGCCCTTGGTGAGAGGCAATAAAAGCCAAATTATCAGATTATTTCAAAATCTAATTTCAAATGCCATAAAATATAAGGGCGAAGAAAGTCCATTTATAAAAATTTCTTGGCAGAAATTAGAGGAAATGGTTCAAATCACCGTTACAGACAATGGAATCGGTTTTGACCCTATACATAAGGATAGGATTTTTGAATACATGCACAGGCTACACAGTTATAGCCAAATTCCAGGATCAGGAATAGGACTTTATTCGTGCAAAAGGATAGTCGAGTCTCATGGGGGAATAATCACAGCATCCTCTAAATTGGGCTATGGAGCATCCTTTATTTTCACACTTCCCATGGCAGTTCATGAGAAAGAAAATGAAAGTTAGTTTTTGATTTTCTTATCGAGTTGTTCCACAATATGGGTTTTAGATGCGACGCTTCTAATAACCTTATCCAAATCTTTGGAAGAACTATCTAGCATTGATACCAATTCCTCTAATTTGCAATCTTTTACCTCTTCCTTTAATACCTGTGTGAGCCCCAAAATATTGGCTAAAGGTGCTCTGACTATATGGGATTGTATCCAGGCAATTTCCCGAAGTACATTGTTCTGTTTGGTTATGGAGGCTATATATTGATTTCTTTCGGAAAGGTCAACACATATAGCGACCAAAAGCAGCTCTCCTCCTATATTCATTTTCTGTAAATGAACTTCGATAGGGTATTTACTTCCTGATTTTCTGATATGCTCAGATTCAAAAATGATTTTTTCCTCTTTACTCTTAAGTAAGCTCCTGATTTCAGCTATAATATTTTCCCGATATGGTTTACTGATGAATTCATCAAATGAATATGAACACAATGTATTTGCTTCATATCCAAGATTCTGAATAGCAGACCGGTTTGCCTGAATAATTCGGAGTTCATTGGATGAGATGAGGTAAATTTCATGCAAAGAATTTTCAAATATGCTTTGGAATCGTTCCATCTTACTTCGGGATTGGACTAATTCTGTGATGTCTCTTCCAACAGCTTGAAATTCTTTAATAAAACCTTTTGAATCAAATATTGCTGTATCTGTCCACTCGTGCCATATTATGTCATTATTTCCATTGATGACTTTATGTTTTTTTGTCTGACTTGGAGCATTCATATGAAGCTGATTGAGGTCATTCAAAATGGTTTTATGATATTTTTTTGGTACAAACTCCAAAAATTTTTGTCCGATTATATTTTCTCTCGAAGTACCAAACGCACGGCAATAAGCATCATTGACGAAAGTCAGGGTTGTATCAGATCTGAACCTACAGATCATTTCGTTTTGTGATTGAAGTACAGATTCTAAGAATTTCTCGTTTTCTACAATCTTTTCTTCGGCTTTTTTTCTTTTGTCAATACTAGAAGTGGTAAATGTGACACCAATAATTTTACCCTCTTCATTCTTTGCAGGAAAATAGGCACATTCATACCAAACTTTTTGGCCTTCGAGGGATAATTCACTTTCTACTACAATACTTTTTCCATTGAGGGCCTGGAAAAAATCGCTAGAGAATGACTCTTGGTTTTCCGGCAAAATCATAGGCCTGAAATCATCACCCTCTTTTAAAAACTTCCGATGGATTTCAAAAGCAGTATTTTGAGCAACCTTATTGAAACTTAAAATCTTGAAGTTGGGATCTAACAATACACTGCTTTCAAAAGTGCTGTTCAGTAATAATTTCAGCTTGGAAATTTCATCCTTTAAATTTTCATCGGAAGCTTTTTGGAGAAAATTCTTATGCCGATCCATCAACATAATATGCCCTAACCAAAGAACAAAAGATTCATTTATTCCTTCGACCGAGAAAATAGAAAGCTCCCAATTACTATGTATTTGAGAAGTGGGATCTTGTATCTGCTTTAGTGAAATATTATTGATTTGCTGTGGCTGCTCAGGATGATTTTTTAGCCCAACTAGAATCTCTTTTATTTCAACAGGATTAAAAATTTCTGTAAACAAATCGTTTGCATTGGTAAAATTGACCTCAGCAAGTAATTCCTGAAAGCAAGGATTGATAAAAAGGCATTTACCCTGAAAGTTGGATATTGCTAAAAAAGTGGAAGTAGAATTTAGAAGGTACTTCGGAATATGTTTATCAAATTGATGCATTCAAAGAATACGGATCATTAACTCAAATTAATAACTGACTAATGTGCAAAAATAGCCAAAAAAATTATTATATAATTATCATTAGCAAGTAAATAGTGAAATTGAAGCATTATATTTCAAAATTGATTTTTATCTATTTGAAAGGAATTTTTATGTCTGTATAAGATCTTTATGTTTTATGATTATCCGCTTTTTTACCAGTAGAATCTTCAAAATGGAATTAGTCTATGATTTCGAGCCAATATCAATGAATGACTTGTCCTCCGAGGTGGATCCAATCCCGAGGCTTCTGGATCGAATTTATGTAAGACCTTTGTTTAATTGGCTAGTGGTGCAATTAAGGAAATACGTATCATGTTTTATAAAAAATTCAATAAAGTTAGGCTAGTCTATGAATTTTTTTAA
>NZ_REBN01000022.1 GCF_007692705.1 Mongoliibacter sp. | reverse complement strand
GGAGCCTGCTCCTATAGTAGTATTGTCTCCAATTTTCACCCCCGGAAGGATCACAGTATTTCCTCCTATCCAGCAATTATCCCCGATTTCAACAGGAATGGCATTGGTCCTGTAAGGTGCCTGCCCGTCTTTGGGGTTTGTAGGCACTCTTTGATTTGCTATTAATGGGTGATTTACGGTATAAATCTGAACATTCGGTCCTATCAATACATTTTTTCCTATCGTGATTCTATTACAATCTAAAAAAATTCCTCCTGTATTGATGAAGGTGTTTTCTCCTATAACGATATGCTTCCCGTAATCACAATAAAACGGTGCTTCTATCCAAACTCCATCGCCCACCTCAGCCAATAACTCTTTAAGAACCTCTGATTTTCCATGTAAATCCCTAGATGAAAGTTCCTCCCATTTCTTGAGTAGTTCTTTTGCCTCATGATACAATTCCAGAAGCTCTGGATCTCTGGTATCATAATTTTCACCGTTTAAAAGCTTTTCCCTTTCAGTCATCTGCCCAAAACCTTTAGAAATTCGAGTACTTGATATTGATCAATAGTCAAAATTTGATTAAATGCCTCCGGATCTGAAGAAAGGTTTACACTCGGATGGCTATATCTGCTTAGAGATGGCCTGAAAGCCTTGCAGCTTGCATGGACCTCTTTCAGGTTCCCGGTCTGATTTAGCTCCCAAACATGCTCAGGCTTTGTACCTCCACCAGGCATAATAATAATCCTTTCACCAGCCTGAGACATCAATTTTTTAATTTGCTCCAAACCCAAACTAACAGTATTCTCTCCTCCTGAGGTAAGAATTCTCTCAAATCCACAGGCTATGATTTTCTCTAAAGCAATCTCTTTATCAACCGTTATATCAAAAGCCCTGTGAAATGTACAAGGTAATCCTGAAGCAGCATTAAGAAGTCTGCTACAAGCCTCTTCATTCACCTGTCCAACTTCATCCAAAACACCAAATACAAAACCATCTGCACCAAGACTTTTCAGATATTGAATATCCTTTTCCATCACACTGATTTCCGATTCAGTATAAACAAAATCTCCTCCGCGGGGTCTGATCATGACAAATATGGGGATTGGAAGTTTTTCTTTCAAAAAAGCCAATGTACCTGCACTTGGCGTGGTTCCGCCTTCTGCAAAATCTGCGCATAATTCAAGCCTATGCACTCCATTATCTGAGGCCTGAACTGCTGCCTCTATGGTGAAAACCGGAGATTCAAGTAGTATACCCATGATCAAAACCAAGATTTAGAATCCACCAATACTTTTTCCTGCTGATTATGCCTGGCAAAATTAAAACCAGGGTGCACAGCATAAGCTCCGGATTCCCCGTCTTTATTAATAGCCAAAAATCCTGCCTGTATATCCTTGATATCTTTATTGTTTTTGGCAACCAATCTTTTTACCGCTTCCTCGCAGGCCTCTTGTGGAGTTCTTCCCTGTCGCATCAATTCTACGATCAAAAAACTACCGCATATTCTGATAATAGACTCCCCTAGACCAGTTGCTGTCGCTGCCCCTACTTCATCATCCACATACAAGCCAGCACCGATAATGGGACTGTCTCCTACCCTACCATGCATTTTGAAAGCCAAGCCTGAGGTAGTACAGGAGCCAGCCATTTTACCATCCGCCCCAATCCCAATCATTCCAATGGTATCGTGGTTTTCTATATTAATGATAGGCTTGTATTTGGACTCCACTTTCCATTCTTTGTACATTTCTTCTGCTTTTGGGCTGAGTATTTCCTCTTCCATAGGAAATCCTTGTGCAATGGCAAACTGCCTAGCACCTTCACCTGCAAGCATTACATGCGGTGTTTCTTCCATCACCCTTCTTGCAAGTGAAATAGGGTGTCTTACCTGTCTGACAAAGGCAACGGTGCCACATGATCCATCTCCTTTCATAATGGATGCATCCAAGGTTGCAATTCCCTCTCTGTCAGGAAGCCCTTGAAGTCCCACCGAAAGGTTGTCCATATCCAGCTCAGTTACCTTGACCCCTTCTTCCACTGCATCTACCAAATTACCTGATTGCATCAACACCTCCCAGGCCATATCATTGGCTGGCATTCCATGTTCCCATGTACTCAAAATTAAAGGCTTTTGCTTTTGTGATTTTTTAGGAAAGGTTAAGGCTTCACCAGCTTTCAAAATCCCGGAAGGGAGCATCAAAGATGTACCCAATAAAGATGTTTTTAGAAATGACCTTCGGTTAGACATGGGATATTATATTTTTTGGAAAGGTTTACAACAAATCAACGTGGCAACAATATCTTAAAAAAATCAAGGACTTTCTTATACTTTTATAAAAAAATTAAAAAAGTGTTGACCATTGGTAAAAGTCTATTTAGGCATTTCGAAAAACAAGCTTAATTTTAATCTCAATAAAAGTTCCTCTGCCAATAACCTCAATATGGAGCATTAAGAATACTGTTGGATTAAAATTTCAATATCAAACCCGCCCGTCGGGAAAGTAGCAATTAGTACCTAATTGGACTACAGATCAGATTGTTATTAAATTATTGGATTGATTCTGAATATAGTTTAAATTTTATAAATCAAGACCCATGAGACCCTATATACTAGCTGAAAACAATTGGAAAAACCTGAAAAAGGACCGCTTCGAATTGGCGGTACTGCCTTGGGGAGCGACTGAGGCCCATAATTACCATATGCCATATGGTACAGACATCTATGAAGCAGATGCGATCGCGGCCGAGTCTGGCCGAATCGCCTGGGGAAATGGCGCTAAAGTAACAGTGCTGCCAACTATCCCATTTGGAGTCAACACGGGCCAACATGACATTTACCTGGATATCAATATGAATCCCAGCACCCAAATGGCAATCATCCGTGACATCCTCACTGTGCTCAATCGTCAGGGAGTTAAGAAATTCCTGATTGTGAATAGCCATGGAGGGAATGATTTCAAAACCATGTTACGGGAATTGGGTCTGGAGTTTCCGGAGATGTTGTTGATGACCTGCAACTGGTTTCAGGCATTGGATAAAAGCAAGTATTTCGAGGAACCTGGTGACCATGCCGACGAAATGGAAACCAGTCTGATCATGCATTTGCACCCTGAATTGGTAGGTCCACTTGAAGAGGCAGGAGACGGAAAAGAAAAAACGCCAAGAATTGAAAGCCTCAAAGAAAAATGGGCTTGGGCAGAAAGGAAGTGGTCCCAGGTGACAGCTGATACTGGTATTGGAAATCCCAAAAAGGCAAGTGCTGAAAAAGGTAAAAGGTATTTTGATGATGTTTGCCAAAAGGTGGCCAAGCTGATGGAGGAGATCTGTCAAGTGGATAAGGATGATTTGTATGAATGATTTGGCGGCTGAAAAGTCGTTTAACTGCGTCCAGATGGTCAGGTCTAAGAAA
>NZ_REBN01000261.1 GCF_007692705.1 Mongoliibacter sp. | reverse complement strand
TAAAGGATTGGTTGTCACCATAGGAGATGTATCCATTCAGATTAATGCTGTAGGACCTTACAAAATAGGTGGTATTGATCGCCAATTCCGTAATGGTATTACTAAAGGAATTGCCTGCAAGACTCATTGTTACCTTGGTATCCAATAAGGTTGGATCTGGAGTCAAGCCATACACGACTCCTGCTTCCTGTACACAATCCAAGCCTGAGCTAAGATTTCCTCCTAGAACCGCAGTAGTAGCAGTAATTTGGCTTGCAGGATCAGTTTCAATGATTGGCTGGGCAGGAGCAGAAATAGTTATTTCCTTGGTATTCTGACAACCATTGGCATCAGTGACAGTCACCGAATAGGTTCCTTCTTTCAAACCTGTTACAGTGGCAGAAGTCTCTTCATTTGACCATAGATAGGTAAATGGCCCTGTTCCTTCTAAAGTTTGAACACTGACTGCTCCATCCGAACCATCAAAACAGGAAACGTCGTTCAGGTCTGTGAATTCAAAGTCCAATGTCTCAACTTCAATGAAATCAACTTTAGTCAAAGTCCTTGTGCATCCGTCCAAATCCCGGATTGTAAGTGAAACAGTGAAAATTCCAGGACTTGCATAGGTATGGGTTGGGTTTATTTCAGTTGAGGTCTGTCCATCTCCAAAATCCCAGCTGAAGGAAGTAGGGGGTGATGGTGTTATAGACTGATTCGTAAATGAAACTTCCAGAGGACCGCAACCTCTTGTTATATTAGATGTGAATTCTACCTCAGGTCCGACAACCTGAATATAATTTGATCTGGTATTTGAATCGGCGCAAGTAGATCCAGTATTAATACTGAGCGAAACAGTATACGCTCCAGGAGACTGGTAGGTATGTGAAGGATTTTGTTCTGTTGATGTGGTACCGTCGCCAAAATCCCAATTCCAACTGGTAGCACCTTCAGACTGATCTAAAAAATTAACTGTTCTGGGTCCGCACCCAAAGGTGGTATTTGCCCTGAAGTCAGCAGAGACTGGCTGATTTGAAAATATTTTTTCGGTGATAGAGGTACACCCAGTGATTGAATTGCTCGCAGTCAGGCGAACAGTAAATTCTCCAAATGTAGTAAAGCTACGAATTGGATTTTGAGAGGTACTTGTTCCTCCGTCTCCAAAATCCCATAACCAAGTATCGGCATCTGTGGAAAGGTTTTCAAAGAAAATCGTTACAGGTGTGGAACATGCTTCAGCAGGACTTAGGTTGAAAGCGGCTTCTGTGGAACAGTCCACTGGCAGAATCTTCAATTCAGCAGTCAAAACCAATGTCGTGTAATTATCCCCCGAAATAGTTGCTGTTACATCCTGGGCCCCTACTTCGGTTCTGCTATTGTTAGTGTAGGCTACCGACGTTCCAAGGGGAAGCGATCCAGTGATTGCTAAGGATTTTTCAGTTCCGTCAAAATCAAAACTTCCGTCTTCAAAGCTGATTCCCTCAATATTAGCTCGTGTGATGGTCAGACCAGCAGTCAAAATCAAATCGATGAAATTGTCTCCTGAGATGATGGCTGTTGCTTGCTGATTTCCTACGTTGGTTCTGGTATTGCTATCATAAGACACAAAAGTTCCCGCAGGAAGCGTGCCTGTGATTTCGATTGATTTTTCAGTTCCGTCAAAGACAAAGGTTCCATCTTCAAAGCTGATTCCTGTAATGGTTGCAGGCGTTATACTCAGCTCTGCTGTCAAAATCAAATCGTCGAAATTGTCTCCTGTAATGGTGGCTGTTGCCTGCTGATTGCCCACATTGGTTAGTGTATTGTTTGCATAAGATACGGTAGCTCCATCAGGTAAATCCCCTACAATCTCAATGGTTTTTTCTGTCCCATCAAAGACGAAAGTGGCATCCTCGAAAAAAATTGCTGGGATAATGCTTAACATAAAGGAATCAGCAACCGCGCCTCCTTCTTGATCATCCGCAATCACCTCAATATTGATTTCGCCAATATCTGAACCTGAAGGGGTGCCGCTGAAAGTTCTGGTTGCAGCATTAAAGCTTAACCAAGCCGGTAATGCTCCTCCTCCGTTTAATTGAGCTGAATATATAAGTATATCAGTAATATCTTCATCATCAAATGTATTTTCTTCAAACTGAAAATTAAAGACTTCATCCTGAATGGCAGTTTGATCAGGAATTGGGTTGGCTATAGTCGGAGGATTATTTGGCTGGGCTTCGCACCATTCAAAGTTATCCAAGTTGAGGTAAATAAAATTGCCCCCAATGCTAACTTCAATCCTATCCACTCTTTTGTTGGTGTTATCTTCCCCTCCCTCTGTGGAAAAGTCAATAAAGAAGTAACCGCTATTCGTAGAACCATCTGTCGGAAAACCGGAGGATTTGGTGATAGAAAACCGCTCCATATCATTATTGAAGCCCTTTACTGTTACTGTTCCATCATTGGTGGGATTGGTTCCTGAAGGGTTTGAAGACAGGTAAAGTGCCAGTCTATTCATGGTGATCAACTCACTAGAAGTTATAATATATGGACCATCTCCCGTGTTCGTAAGGTGCTTTTGTGATCCGCCTATTCCGGCAAAAGGTGTTTCTTGGGACACCTCCCAATTTCCTTGTAAACTAAAACTTAAACCGTTACCGGAAAAGCTAGAAGAGCCTACAACTTCATCTTCAAAAGTCTCTATGAAACAGGGGCTGACAAAATGAATTTGTCCTGAAGTAAATGCAGGGGTCCCGGAATTGCCATTCTCATTGGTGATATTGGTTCCAGACCTTAGGTTTAGCCTTAGGCTTCCTTCACCGGAAATCCCACTTACTGTCACCAAATATTCCATTCCGGAACCTGATACCGAAGCAATTGTTCCTGTTGCAGATCCAGTTGTGGTCAATTGAAAATCATCGGTGCTGACGTTCAATGCTGTTTTGTTAAAATTAACTGCGAAAACCACAGAGCCAGCATTGGCGGAAGGTGATCCAGTCAATGAAATAGAAGTGACCTCAGTCGGGTCTGTGTCCACGGGTGAAAATGGTGAGCCATGCGTAAAGTGATCTAAGAAAAAATTTATGTCATTTGCTTTTATTTGAATTTCATCAACATCATAAAAGTCAGAATCACCGGCATAATCTTTAAGCCCTGCAAGAGCTGAATTGAATTGAATAGGTTTTGAAGGCCCTGTTGGATTCCCGTTTTTAAAACCTTGGATTGTTCCTGAAGTACTCGCTCCAACCCCGGCTTCCTGTAAAAAGATACTTCGGAATTGGAAACCTGAACCATCACTCTTGGTAATGGTCCATTGTGTAAGTGCACCTTCGGCTAAATTGTTGTCATACAGACAAGGTGTTCCTTCAAACCCACTGCCATCGGCACGGGAAACAATTACCGGTGTTCCCGGAGGTCCATCAGGAATGTTAATTGAAAAAGTAAATC
>NZ_REBN01000270.1 GCF_007692705.1 Mongoliibacter sp. | reverse complement strand
TTTGGCGCATACAAGAATATCCGGCTGAATATCAAAATGCTCAAAAGCCCAGAACTTACCTGTTCTTCCGAAGCCAGCCTGTATTTCATCCAAAATCAAAAGGGTACCGGTTTTATTACACCTATTTCTGAGCGCCTTAAAATACTCTTTACAGGCCACCTTTATTCCAGCTTCTCCCTGAATGGTTTCTACAATGACTGCTGCAGTTTCACTGGTGATTTCTTCCAATTGATGAAAGCTACCATAGACTACATTTTTAACACCTGGCAATAATGGGCGATATGCTCTTTTAAAAATCTCATTACCCCCTACAGATAAAGCTCCTTGGGAAGAACCGTGATAGGCATCCACACAACTGATGATCTCTCTCCTGTTGGTATACCTTTTGGCAAGTTTCAAAGCTCCTTCTACGGCCTCACTGCCCGAATTGACCAGGTACACATTGTCCAGACCATGGGGGAGGGTGTCACATAATGCCTTTGCCAATAGTGTCTGCGGACTCTGAACATATTCTCCATATACCATCAGATGCAGGTATTTATCTAACTGCGCATGTATGGCTTCCAGTACTTTGGGATGTCTATGACCGACATTACTGACCCCTATGCCTGAAATTAGATCTAAGTAGGATTTGCCATCGGAGCCATACATATACACTCCTTCTGCTTTTTCGATTTCTATTAAAAGTGGAAAATCTGTAGTCTGTGCAAGGTGGTTAAGAAATAGTTGCCTATTATTCATGAAAATTTCAGGAAATGAGATGTTTATAGATACCAACTTCAAGCAAGATATATGGAGCTTTAAAGTATTTGGTCATATGATTTGTTGATAAAAGTACGCACATGTGCATGATTTTATCATAATTTTCTAAACCTGAAGAATATCCCCAAAGGTAATTTTTTGTCAAATCGATCTACGAGATACAGTTCTCCATGCTCAGCATTGTTGACTTCCTTGAAATTGGAATTGATCAGGTTGGCTGCAATGATAGAGCTGAAGCTTAGGGAATACATGTTTAGGATTAGAAAATGATGTTTTTCCTCCAAAAGTTCCGCACAGATTTTCAACATTTCATTGATTTGTTCTTCCAGGATCCACTTTTCACCATCAGGACCCCTTCCATAGGCAGGTGGGTCCAGAATAATTCCGTGGTATTTATTTCCTCTTCTTACTTCTCTTTTGATGAATTTCATGGCATCGTCTACGATCCATCTGATTCCATCCTGGCCTGAAGATTCCATGTTGTGTTTGGACCAAGTAACCACCTGTTTGACAGAATCCAAGTGCGTGACTTCAGCACCACAGGCTTTTGCTGCTACAGATGCAGCACCGGTATAGGCAAAAAGGTTGAGTACTTTAGGGTTTTTGACGGGTAGCTGATTTAAGGTGTCCGCAATATAATCCCAATTGACTGCCTGTTCGGGAAACAAACCAATATGCTTGAATGAAGTCATGGCAAGATTGAGTTTCATTTGCAGACTATTAGGACCTTTGTATTGGATCTGCCAATTGTGCGGGATTCTTTTCAGTTCGTTCCAATTCCCTTTTTCCGGATTGTTTTTTTCCTTGGAAAAATGAGCATGCGCCATGGCTGTCCATTCGGTATCTTTCATACTCTTATCCCAAATGGCCTGAGGTTCCGGTCTGCTCAAAATGTAAGGGCCGAATCTTTCAAGTTTTTCAAATGCTCCGGTATCTATAAGTTCATAATCCTCCCAATTTTCGGGAGTCAATGACAAAATGGTTTCCTTCATGGTACAAAAGTAAAAATATAATTGAAGGGACTTTTCATTTATTTTTAGGAGATTTATTTACATATTGGAGAGTATAAAAAAATAATGTCATGTATTCACAGGTGGTAAAGTATTTAGCGGGGTTGGTATTGATCATGGTTTTTGTTGACTCCGGACTCGTAGCGCAGTCTATTTCTTCTATCAAACAGAATGATGTGGACATGGGTAGGGCATTCAGGCTCAATTCAAAGAGTGATGGTACAAAAGGGACTCCTTTTATGTACGAAGAGGCACCAAAAGCCAAAATAGCTTTGAAAGGGGGAAAGATCTATGATGAAATCCCGGTGAACATACTTCTTGAGAAAAATGAGGTCTACATTCAGACAGGAAGCGAAGATGATGAACCTTTATTATTGAAAAACTGGGAATGGATGGAGACGCTGGAAGAGTATCCGAAACTTTTCAAATTGGAATATTTAGAAGGGAAAGAAAGAATCGTAGAAATTCTTTATGAAGACGGCAGGGAAAAATATATTGCATTACACAAAAAAGTAATGGTAAAACCATCTAACCTTAAAGATGGCTATACCGGCCCTCAATACGATACCTACAGACCTGACACCAAATTTTATAAAATCAATGGGCTGTCTTCAGAAGAGTTTAAGGGAACAAAAAGTGGTATAAAAGAAATAGCAGGATCAAAATACAGTGATGTGCGGTCTTTTATGAAAGATAATAAGATCAAAATGGAGAATTCCGCAGGTATGAAGAAGGTTCTTTTATATATTTTTGACTAAGTTTCTATACCATACTTACATCCATTTTTCTAACATCCTTTCACTGTTGTACCATAATTTTTCCCTCATGCTTTTTGAGTTGGCAGATGAAGAGGTTTTGGCTGGTTTTGATTTCTTGAAATAGCTTCCATTCTGAGCGGCGGGTATTTTATTTTTGCCTAGGTAGATACTCGTTTGTGCACCTTGATCTGCTGAAATCATAAAGGGCTTTGCCAATACCCAAAACAACTTGAATATACCACCTGCTTCACTGGCGAAATTTGTCTTTACCACGCCCGGGTGTAGCGAGAAGGCCTGCAAACCCTGTTCACCATATCTTTCTGCCAATGATTTGGAAAAAAGAATGTTAAACAGCTTGACATTGGCATAGGCATTAAAAGCACTGTAGCTATTTTTCTTATAGTTCAAATCATCAAAATTTACTTTTGCTGCTTTGTGGGCTTCAGAACTCACATTGATGACTTTTGGATTGGAAGACTTGAGAAGCCAAGGCATGAGTTTGTTAGTGAGTAAAAAATGACCTAAATGGTTGGCCGATAAACTTAATTCAAAATCATCTTTGGTCATGGTTTTTTCATGAAATATTCCTCCGGCATTATTGATCAGCACATCAATATGGCTCACTTTATTTTGTATCGTATTGACCGCGTCAACCACCGTGTCCAAAGAAGCCAAATCCGTATGAATATATATTGCTTTGGCTTGTTGCTCCTTTGGTAGACTATCAATCATCTCCTGTGCTTTTTTTGGGTTCCTCGCTAGAAGCAATACTTTTTCAAAGTGAGGAGTGAGCTTTTGGAAAGTGATGGCACCAATTCCGGAAGTAGGCCCTGTAATTGCAAGTATCATGTTATGTTGTTTGTTATAGTAAATCAACTCCTTCTTTACGATTAAGTTTCCCTTAGGCTTAGAAAATAAATATTTTACTTATGTGCTCAGGTCCAGAGTCTGAAAAGATATTTAATTTTGCACTTTATATTTTTTCGTCTCTCTTGCGTAATTTTTTGTATTTTCGAAGCTATTATATTTCAAAAAACCACAAAAAAAGAAACTCAAGCTTTATAGGCTTCTTCCTTTGATATTGGAAGTCAGTCTGTTGAGAGAAACTTTAGGAGAAAATTGTGCAGCAGTGGAAAAGTCCCAAACACCCCAAAAACCATTTATCGACATTGAAAATGTCTTGAAAGACAAAAATCCCGGATTACATAAGTGGATGCCTGGTTTTGTTGTCAGTTATGTCAAACGTATCGTACATGAAAAAGACATCAATCAAGTAATGGCTAAAATAGGTCATCTTCAGGGGATGGATTTTGTAAATGGTCTTATTGAGGAGTTTGGAGTGGAAGTGTCCTTGACCGGAGCTGAAAATATCCCAATGGATAGACCGGTTATTTTTGCTTCCAATCATCCATTGGGAGGTATGGATGGAATTGCATTTATGTATGCCTTGGGTAAATACCGACAGGATATCAGGTTCTTGGTAAACGATATCCTGACCAATATCAAGAATTTTGAACCTATGTTTGTTCCGGTCAATAAGCTTGGAGCCAATAGTAGGGAAGTCAGTAAGTTGATCGAAGAAACATATGCTGGAGAAAATGCTGTTTTGGTATATCCTGCAGGTTTGGTATCTCGGAAGCAGGCAGAAGGGATCAAAGACCTAGAGTGGAAAAAGAGTTTTATTTCCAAAGCGAAACGCTACAAAAAAGATATAGTACCTGTTTATACAGAGGGAAAAAATTCTAATTTTTTCTACAATTTGGCCAGGTTCCGTAAGCAACTGGGAATCAAAGCCAATATTGAAATGCTTTACCTGGCAGATGAAATGTTTTCTCAAAGAGGGAAAAAAGTAGTCATACATATAGGAAAACCAATTTCTTACCAGTATTTTGATAAATCGAAAACTGAAACCGAATGGGCCGAAGAAGTAAAAAATATCGTTTACCAAATGGCCTAAATTTGAAAATATGCAAGCAGTTATACCCGCTATAGATAAAGAATTAATAAAGAAGGAGCTTTCCCAGGATAGATTTCTGCGTTATACCAATAACGGTAACAATCAGATCTTTTTGGTAGACTATCATTTGGCTCCGAATGTGGTAAGGGAAATAGGGAGATTGCGGGAACTTACATTCAGGGCTGCAGGAGGCGGAACGGGGCTTTCAGTTGATCTCGATGATAATGACACAGATGAGAATTGCTATCAACAACTGATTACCTGGAATCCTGAAGATGAGGAAATTGTAGCTGGGTATAGGTTGATCCATTGCAGAAATGCAGGTATAGATGCCAATGGTACTATCAATTTGTCTACAGCACATTTATTTAAATTTTCGGAGACCTTCAAGAAAGATTACTTACCATATACGATTGAGCTGGGTCGTTCTTTTGTCCAACCTAAATACCAACCCAGCATAGACAACAGGAAAGGCTTATTTTCCCTTGATAATCTCTGGGATGGTTTGGGTGCTGTGGTGAAGCTGAATCCTGATGTGAAGTATTTGTTTGGAAAAGTGACCATGTATCCTCATTTCAATAGGGATGGAAGGGATATGCTCTTGTATTTTATGCATCACTATTTCCCTGATACTGATCATTTGGTGAGACCGCATGATCATCTTCTACTTTCTTATTATTCGGATACAACTGAACTGGAATTGCTTTTTAGGGGCTTGGATTATAAAGAAGGCTATAAAATGCTGAATTCTAAAATCAGGTCTTTTGGAGAAAATATTCCTCCATTAATCAATACCTATATGAACCTGTCTCCTACAATGAAAACCTTCGGCACTGCTCTCAATGATGAATTTGGAGCTGTGGAAGAAACTGGTATTTTGATTACATTGGAGGATATACATGAAAGCAAAAAGCAAAGACACATAGATACTTTTGAAAGGGATAAAGTTTTTGGAATCAAATAACGAAAAATGAAGAAAACTGTGATCATTGGAGCCTCGCCCAATCCTTCTCGCTATGCCTATGTAGTTGCTAGTATGTTAGCTGAGAGGAAAATTCCATTTGTTCCTGTGGGGATCAAAAAAGGAAGTGTTTTTGGGGAGGAAATTTTGAATTTAAGGGAAAAGCCGGAAATAAAAGATGTGGATACCGTCACCATGTACCTAGGTCCACACAATCAGCCTGAATGGTATGAATATATTCTCTCTTTAAAACCAAAAAGGATAGTTTTTAATCCCGGAACAGAAAATCCCGAATTTTTTGAAATGGCAAAAAAAGAAAGTATTCAGGTAGCTGTAGCCTGCAACCTGGTACTTTTGAGCACAGGTCAGTTTTAAGGGTTTTTATTTTCCAAAAATCTGTTCATGAACCAAATATGTGGAGCAGATATCAGCGAAATCAATATAAAAAAGAAGAGGATAAGTTCATTGGGTGACATCCAATGATAAAATATAGCCATAAGGATCCAGATTCCAGCCAAACTGATAGCTGTAAAAGGCATTAACTTTTTGACGAAATTATAAAATGCGTTTTGTCCCAAAAATTTTCTCAATACCCTATACTCTTCATTCATGCTTGGCAGTGCATGCCAGAAGCCAAAATAAATGATGAAACCGAGTAACAATGGCAAGTGATACAGGACAAAACCCAAGACCACTGCCTCAACTATAAAATAAGAAACCTTTGAGGGCTGATTATATGCTATGAGAATATGCGAAACAAGAAAAGAAAATGACATGATTGCAATACCATAGCCTTCGAAATTTTCAATATTGATAATACTTTCCAGCAAACTTTTGGTGTAGGCAAAATCTCCATACAGAATGATACTCAGGTAGTAAATTCCTAAAAAAAGGTAAGTTGATTTTTTCAAAACACTGAGCTCATATTCAATGAAGTGACTTTGTCCAAAATGAAAAGCTGACATAATTAAAAATGCTATAAGCGCTAACAATGGGAGGTATATCCATACCACCAAATAAAGCAATATGATTATTATATATTTGGCCAAAAATTTTACTAGACCTCGAGTATCAATCTTGGGACTTATTAATAAGTGATCTATGGCTCCATGTGGAATGCCAACTGTTAACAATATCAATCCGAATGAAATATATTCAAATAAATCATTTCCATTAAAGAAAAGGAAGTATATCAGTGCAATGGATAAACCCATTGCTTTACCATACCATTCAATGCCTTTCATATTGCAAGAGGGACTTGATGAATATATTAAATCGCAAACGCATCAAAATGCTTAGTTCTTCAAGAAATGACGTTTCCTCATTTAGAAACTTCAGAATCAATGAAGCTTTGTTTTTTGAAAACATCAACCAGAAAATTTCAGGCAACTCATTCGGCCATTTACTGACTATGTTGAGAAGTATATTGTCATAAAAATTAAACCTTTGATGTTTTTTTAAGAAGTGTGAATGAAGAGGCTTTTCTAATGTGAGGTGCTGAACTATTTCAGTACAATGTTTTTGGATATTGTAAAATGTAAAGCCTGTTGATGCTTTGGTGCAGCCTCCAAGTGTACCCATGTAAATAATAGAGTCAAAATTATTTTTGTTCACAAAGGGTATGGTGGACATTGGGATGCTTCCTTTTTCTTTTTGCTTTATTTCAAATGAGCTGTTGGGGTAGTTTTTTTGAAGGTACTTCAATATATAATTGTCCATTTCCTTTTCTTCAACACTACCTTTTGTGTAGGTTGTAAACTCTACCAATGCTTGGTTTTTCGAAAATGGAAGTATATAGAAGAAATCGTTTGATTGGTTAGATTCAGTATCAAAATGCATGAATGTAGCCGCATCTGTTTCGAATACTTCGGAATCCGTATAGACCTCCCAACCTACGAAAACCTGTTTGATAATATTTTTGCCTACCACTTTTGAAGTAGGTATGGAGGTGAATGCTTTTTCACAGGTAAAAACACCGTGATTCTTTAATGTTACCTCTGCAGTGTGATCATTTAAGGCGCTTACATCCTCTATTTCATCCTGCAAAAAAGTAATGTTATCAAAGGACTTTAAAGACTCGAAAGCCTCTTTATAAAAATCAGAAGATTTGATGTGAAAGTATTTTAAGCTTTCTAATCCTTTGTAATTTGTATCGTTGTTTTTGGTTATTTTTAATTTATCCCAGTATTTCAAAGGAGCAGATTTGGGATGAAAAGTAGCAGGTTCCTCAGCCCAATAGCACCAAGTCCTGTCATTAAGGGTTTTGCTATCCACATCAACCACAAGAATCTTTTTTTCTTTCAGTGGACTATCTAATATGTGTCTGACAAGTGAAATACCAGCACAACCAAATCCACAAACAATGTAATCATAGGCTACCATGGGCGGGTGGTTAAATATGGCTATCCCAAAAATGGGATAGCCATAATAGTGTTTTAAGCTGCAAGCTTAGCTTTTCTAGCTTTATTGGTTTCTGCAATAGCTACTGAATAAATAACTAGTCCAAACCCAATTTTGTTAATTGCATCAGCTAAGTTGTAGAACAAATCGATGCTTGATACTTCGAACACTCCAGACAATAGGTTTCCTGGCAACACCATGTAACCGATAGGATAGATTGACCATCCAAGAGTGATGAATATCTTCAACAAAAACATAGCTCTTTTCAATTCAGGGCTATTGGAAGAATTGGATAATTTGGCAACATCTCCTGCGAATACTTCATAGACGATGTACAAATAACCAAGGGTAGAAGCTACACCCCAGAAAATGTTGTTGTCTATTCCTGAAGTCTCACCGATGTAACCTGTGATTAGCATGACCAAGGAAGCCAAGATCAACTTTGTTAAAGTGGCGGTTTTTGCTCCGAATGGTTTTGTTAATAAATAAAATTCCACACACATCAAAGGTACTGTCAAGGTCCAATCCACATACCTAAATGCAGTTGGACTAGTTCCTGTGATCATGTAGAAATCTCTCATGTAATAGTAGTGGACTGCGGCGATACCCGTGATCAGACCAGATACTAAGAGAGATGTTTTCCATTTACCATCTACAGAACTTCTTTCAACAAAGAAGAAAACTGCAGAAGCAAACATAGCCATATAACCTATAAAGAAGGTAATGGCTACTGGGTCGCTGTTAACGATGCGATCGAGACCCGCGATTTCAGCGGCTAGAATGGTGTTCATAGTAATTTGTTTAAGTGAAATTGGATTTTTGTAAAGTAAATTGGTGATTCATCTGCTATAGAAAGTGATCAGAAAAATATTTGTTTAACCTTGACCTCTAATTGTTAAACAAATGTACTTAAACAGTTGTAATTCAGATATAAGTAGCATATAAATGGTATATACATAATTCACACTTGTTTTGTAAAATTTTCTATAGGCCAAATTTTATTTTAGTGTATTTGATTTGGGAAATACCAAAAAACATGGATTTTTGTGTATCTGCGATAAGGTCAGAAATTGGTGGGCGCTGTCAATTTTTTTGCGTATTATTACGGGTTAATTAAAGCAACACATAATCTCTTTTTTTAAGAACAAAAAAGGCGTTTTAGATACACTATGAGCGAAAATAAAGAAGGAAATCAAAAGGATTATTCAGCAGGTAATATCCAGGTTTTAGAAGGTCTGGAGGCAGTTCGTAAAAGACCGGCCATGTACATTGGTGATGTAGGAGTGAAAGGACTTCACCATTTGATTTGGGAAGTCGTGGATAATTCAATTGATGAGGCCTTGGCCGGACATTGTGATACCATTCGAGTAGTCATCCACGAAAATAATTCTGTTTCAGTTGAAGATAATGGAAGGGGCATTCCTATAGACATGCACCATAAGGAGAAAAAGTCCGCTTTGGAAGTTGTGATGACCGTACTTCATGCAGGAGGTAAATTTGATAAAGATACTTACAAAGTGTCTGGAGGTCTTCACGGAGTTGGCGTATCTTGTGTTAACGCACTTTCGACTGATATGAAAGCTACTGTCTACAAAGACGGTAAAGTATATGAACAAGAATATAAAATAGGAGTACCTCAATACCCTGTAAGGGAAATAGGTACTACGGACAAAAGAGGTACTGCAATACACTTTATTCCGGATTCCAGTATTTTTCAGATTACTGAATTTAAATACGAAACCATCGCCAATAGATTAAGGGAAATGTCTTTCCTCAATGCAGGCATCAGAATTTACCTCACGGATTTGAGGGAAGTAGAGGATGGAGAGCCAAGATCTGACGAATTTTATTCTGAAGGGGGGCTTGTAGAATTTGTGCAGTACCTGGATGAAACCAGGGAGAAAATCATAGATCATCCAATCTATATTGAAGGAGAAAGAAATAATGTCCCTGTTCAGGTGGCCATGAATTACAATTCTTCTTATTCTGAAAATGTAGTTTCATATGTCAATACCATCAATACCTATGAAGGGGGTACCCACGTTTCCGGCTTTAGAATGGCATTGACCAGGACATTGAAGAGTTATGCGGATAAATCCGGTATGTTGGATAAGATCAAGTTTGATATTGCAGGTGATGACTTCAGAGAAGGACTCACGGCTGTCATTTCTGTAAAAGTTGCAGAGCCTCAATTTGAAGGTCAAACCAAGACCAAGTTGGGTAACTCGGATGTTTCCGGTGCTGTGAATGCCGCAGTTTCTGAAACTTTACAATTTTGGTTGGAAGAGCATCCAAAAGAAGCTAAAATTATTGTTGGTAAAGTAATCCTGGCTGCTCAAGCAAGACATGCTGCCCGTAAAGCCCGTGAGATGGTTCAAAGGAAGAATGTATTGGGCGGTGGAGGTTTGCCTGGTAAGCTGGCAGATTGTGCCAACTCTGATCCAGCGGTTTGTGAATTGTACCTGGTGGAGGGTGACTCTGCCGGTGGTTCTGCAAAGCAGGGAAGGGATAGGGATTTTCAAGCTATTCTGCCTTTGAAAGGTAAAATTCTAAATGTTGAAAAAGCCCATGAGCATAAGATTTATGACAATGATGAAATCAAAAACATCTTAACTGCTTTAGGTGTAAAGTTCGGTACAGTAAATGGAGACAGAGAATTGGACCTCACCTCACTGAGGTATCATAAAATTATCATCATGACGGATGCTGATATAGATGGTTCCCATATCCGAACACTGATATTAACCCTTTTCTTCAGGTACCTGAGGTCTCTTATTGAGAATGGTTATGTCTACATCGCACAGCCACCTTTGTATTTGTTGAAAAGAGGTAAGGATGAGCGATATGCTTATAATGAGGATGAAAGAAAAAGGCTAACTATTGAAATGGTAGGCGAAGGCAAGGAAGACAGCATCAACTTGCAGAGATACAAAGGTCTGGGTGAAATGAACCCAGAACAACTATGGGTGACTACCATGGATCCAAAAACCCGTACCTTGAAACAGGTAACCATAGACTCTGCAGCAGAAGCAGATCACCTGTTTTCCATGTTGATGGGGGATGAGGTTCCACCAAGAAGAGACTTTATCGAAAAAAATGCTAAATACGCAAAAATCGATACCTAATATTGGTTCGTATTGTTTTAGAAAGGGGCTTTGGCCCCTTTTTTTCTTTAATTCATAAATTTTTAAACTGTCTGCATTCGAATCCTATTTATAGAATGTTAGTTTTGTATAAGATCGAAAGAGTATCATGAAAGTAGCAGCTATAGATAAATTTGAAAATATAATTGAAAGTTCTGACTTGGTCAGTCGTGACCTGAGTTGGGTGAAATTCAACGAAAGGGTTTTTGACCAGTCCAAAAAGCAGAGCAGATCGGTTCTTGAAAAGCTAAAATTCTTAGCCATTACAGCTTCCAATCTGGATGAATTTTTTATGATCCGGATAGGGTCACTATACAATTACCTTGACTATGATAAGGAAAGGGTTGATTATTCTGGGCTTCGGGAAGAACCTTTTAAAATGAAGCTGCTCTTGGAGTGCCAAGCGTTTCATAAAAGGCAGCAGGAACATTTTGTAAAAAATTTGCTTCCTGAAATGCACAGTAGTGGATTCATTCTCAGCAATGTGAAAAATCTGGAGCCGGAAGAGAGGGAGTACATCAAGGCTTATTTTAATAAAGCGGTTTACCCCATGCTTACGCCCATGGTATTCGATGGGTATAGAACTTTTCCTATTTTGATGAATAAACTTTTGATTTTTGGAGTGGTCACCTTGGCCCCGGGAGATAAAAAAGAAAACAGGAAATTATCTTTTGTACAAATACCTGCCAATATCCCGCGATTCTTTGAGGTGGAAAGGGAAGACTTAGTAGTCTATATACCTATTGAAGAAGTCATCAGGGAAAATCTCATTTCGCTTTTTAGAAATGTCAATATTGAATCTGTAAACCTTTTCAGGATTACAAGAAATGGAGATTTCACTCTGGAAGAGAGTGAAGACATGGATGCTAACTTCCTTGAAGAAGTCAAGCGGAAATTGAATGAGCGAAAAACAGGCAGGGTCGTAAGGATAGAGATTGAGGAAGGCTACAGTAAATGGATGGTCAGCTTACTTAAAGAGCGTTGGAATATCCAGGATGATAGCATTTTCAAAGTTGAAAAAGCCAGTATGCTTGATTTCAATGGGCTTTGGCAAATAGTTGGAAATAAGAGGTTTAAGGATAAAATGCCGTATATTCCTAATCCTGTGCCACCTATTTCTTATCCTCAGGAAGGCACTGATGACGTTTTCCAGGTACTCAAGGGTAGGGATATTCTTTTACACCACCCTTATAATAATATAGACCCCATTCTCGACCTCATAGAAAAAGCATCAGATGACCCGAATGTGATGGCCATCAAAATGACAATTTATAGGTTGGCCAAAGATTCCCGTATTACTAAAGCCCTGCTAAGGGCCGCCGAAAATGGGAAGCACGTGTCAGTTCTTTTTGAGGTAAAAGCGAGGTTTGATGAAGAAAATAATATAAGGGAGGCAAAAAAACTTCAAAAAGCCGGTTGCTTCGTGATTTATGGGATCAGCAACTTGAAAACCCATACCAAACTGATGTTGATTGTCAGGAGAGATGAAAACAGGGTTACCCGCTTCGTTCATTTGGGGTCAGGTAATTACAATGAAGATACAGCGAGGTTGTATACAGATATTGGTTTATTGACTACAGATGAAACTTTGGCCAATGATGTGTCAGAGTTTTTCAATGTAATTACGGGACATTCCATGCCTACCACTTACCAAAATCTTATTACTGCCCCCCGGGATATGAGGAATCAGTTGATTGCCTTTATTGAACAGGAAGCAGAAAATGCAAGAAATGGATTGGCTTCAGGTATTGTGATCAAGGTAAACTCGCTTGAAGATTCTGAGATCATTTATGCGCTTTATCGAGCATCGCAATCGGGGGTGCCTGTAAAGCTTATCATCAGGGGAATCTGTTGTCTGAGGCCGGGAAGGATGGGGCTAAGTGAAAATATTGAAGTGATTTCTATTGTAGGAGAGTTTTTGGAACATTCCAGGATTTATCACTTCCACAACAATGGAGAAACCAGGACCTACGCAGGCTCTGCCGATATGATGGTCAGGAGTTTTGACAAAAGGTTGGAGTCTTTGTTCAGGGTTCAGGATCCTTTGTTGGAAAAACAATTGATCAATATTTTAGCCTACAACTTAAGAGATAATGTCAATTCTTACAAGATGATTGAGGATGGATCTTACGAAAGAAAAGTGCCTCAGGATGATGAAGATGAATTCAATGTTCACAAAGAATTTTTCAATGTGAAAATTGAAGAAGTGATGAAGGTTAAGTTGTTCTAATCCCAAGGTTGGATTATAAAGTGCAATCAAGAAGTGATTTTATTAGCCTCAAGTAGCTTGAGGCTTATTTTTTGGATGATTTTTTATTCTTGTTCTTTTTGTATAAAACCTGCATAAGACCATCCATTAACCCAACTTCAGGGATTATCATTTTTTTGGAAGAAGCTGCCTCCATCGCTGCAAGGTAGATTTTTGAAGCAGGAATGATCACATCCGCCCTATCATGGTTGAGGTTCACTTTATTTACCCGCTCTTCAAAGCTAAATGATTCCAAATACATCTGTATTTCCTTGATTTTATCCATGCTGATGAAAATTTTGCCTTTTCTGGATCCCGCAAGTTCAAAAATCTTATTGATGTTTCCGCCAGTGCCTATACAGGTGATTTTATCTTTTACACTGACGTTTTCCCTAATAAAGCTGCTCATGCTTTTCCAGACAGAAGGAAGCACTTTGTCTTCCAAGGCTCTTACCGAGCCGATTTTAAATGACTTGGATGCTATTTTTTCATGGTTCTTATAAATATTCAATTCTGTACTGCCTCCGCCAACATCTATATGCAAGTAAGGTTTCTGATCAATGTGCGCCCCAAGGGCCATGTTGATTAATTCGGCTTCATGATTTCCATCTATTATATTGATTTTCAGCCCGACATCTTCCCTTACCTCTTCTACAATTTCCTTCCCATTGATTGATTCTCTCATGGCAGATGTAGCACAGACCATATAATCATCTACTTCATACAAGTCTATCAGTAGTTTAAACGCCCGCATCAATTTTACAAACTTCCGTCTGTTTTTGTCTGAGATTCTTTGCTCATGAAAGACATCCAATCCTAACCTCAATGGAAAACGTAAGTATTCCAATTTTTTGAAGTTGACGACTCCTTCATAATGAGTTACATGGGTAATTTGTAATCTGATGGCGTTTGAGCCTATATCAACTGCAGCAAGTCTCAATGTATATTTTCATTTGGTCTCGTGCTAAAATAAAACATAGGATCTGCATTAATAGCTTATTCAGATTTTTTCTGAGAAATGAAAAAATATTTTTTCAAAAGCTGATGTGTAAAACTACTAAGTTTATAATTTGAAATAGGGGATTGAAAACAATAACCTTCACAAAATTTTAAGCTGTAGTATTATCCTGTCTAAACCTTCTGACAGATACCAGAATACTCATTGTCAGAATCAAAAACACCACCGCCAAAGACACTTGAGAGGGGAGGTGATAGGTCGCTGAAAGCACCATTTTTAGGCCAATGAAGGCCAGAATAAAGGATAGACCATGTTGTAGATAATGGAACATCTCAAAACTATTGGATAGTAAAAAGTAAAGTGCCCTCAACCCTAAAATGGCAAAAATATTCGAAGTATAGAGGATCATAGGATCTTGGGAAATTGCAAAAATCGCTGGTATGGAGTCGACAGCAAATAATAGATCAGTGAATTCAATCACTGCCACAACTACCAATAACTGGGTTGCAAAATTTTTCCCGTTGATTTTCACAAAAAATTTCCCGTCATGATACTTGGGATCAACCCGGAATAATTTGTGAATGAGCTGGGTACCAAGAGATTTCGAAAAATCCTTGTCTTCATCTTCATTCCCTCTATTTTTAAATGACTTGTAACCGGCTATTATGAGAAATAAACCAAAGATGGTCAATATGATATTCACATTAAATGCCCTTCCCAAGAGTTCGAACTCGGGAAGGTACGTCCTGTTGATGATGGCTATTCCTGAAAAAATAAAGATTGCCCTCAATACAATTGCACCTAAAATACCATAGAATAGGACCTTATGCTGGTATTTTTCAGGTACTTTAAAGTACTTGAAGATTAAAATAAAAACAAAGAGATTGTCTACGCTCAAAGCTTTTTCGATCAAAAAAGCAGAGTAATACTGTGAAGCTTTTTCTATTCCAAAATCCAAATAAATATAGCCACCAAATAGAAGGCCAAGCCCAATCCAGATGATTGACCATTTAATGGCTTCTTTATTACTTACCTTGTGATCTTCCTTGTTAAAAATAAATAAATCCACGCCTAAAAGGCCTAAAATCAAAATGGCGAATATGACTATGACGTAGGTTTCTTGCTGCACAGAAGCTTAGGATTAATGGTAAGGTAAATCTGAATTCAGGGATTTTAAGCTTTCAAATCACATTTTTTGGTAATAATGTTTTCTAAGCTTCCTTTTTACCCTAAAATAATTGATGAATCCCAAAAGCAACATACCTAATGATAACGCGAAGGCCAAGAAGCCAAGATCACTGATATGCTCCAGAGCATTGACTTCCATCAATGCAGTACCGCTGACCAAAAAATAAAGAGAAGTGCGGATATAAGAAAGCAATGTCCTGTCATTTGCAAGGTTGGTTCGCTGCCTGGCAAGATAATCTCTGACAATGAGCTCATTTTCTGGTATATTTTCTTTTTCCATATTGAAAGGAGTTTTTCAAACCTGATTCAGCATGCAATTTAGGAATATGTGTGGCAAAATAGAAACCATAAAATTATATATAAAACTGCTATTAGTTTTTGGGTTTACTTACTTTTGGTATTGAGAGTAATTACTTAGCATATATACCTTAGTAAACAGTTATGAGCAAACCGAATTTTGATGATATTTTTATGGAGTTGGCAGTGAATCTTGCCAAAAGATCCCACTGTATCAAAAAGCATGTGGGTGCTGTACTTACCAAAGAAACCAGAATCATTTCGATTGGGTATAATGGACCTCCTGCGGGTACACACAACTGTGACGAAGAATTCCCGGAGCATGGCTGCGCTAGGGATAGCAAAGGCAGTTGTACGCTTGCATTACATGCAGAACAAAATGCTATCCTTTATGCTGTCAAGAACAATACTTCGGTTGAAGGATCCACTTTATATGTGACGCTTGCACCTTGTTTGGCTTGTGCCAGGATAATTTTTTCTATGGGAATTCAAAAGGTTATGTACATGTACTCCTATGCGGAGTACAAAGGCCTGCCTCATGATGAGGGTGTGGAGTTTCTTAAAAAATTTGGTGTTGAGGTAAGTAAATATGAGAAGGAAATCATATTTGATGACCCTTTGATTTAAAGAAAATTGACCTCAGGGGAAAGCAGGATGCCGAATTTCTCCTTTACAGAATTTTGTATCTTTTCGCTGAGGGATTTGATCTCGGCACCATCACCACCACCATAGTTGACCAATACCAAGGGTTGATTTTGGTGCACACCAATATTGCCAAATCTCTTTCCTTTCCATCCGGTCTGTTCAATAAGCCAGGCGGCAGGTACTTTTACACCTTCAGGCATAGGGTAACCAGGAATAGAAGGATATTGCTTTTTCAGTGCTTCAAACTTTTCTGTTTCTATTGTCGGATTTTTGAAAAAGCTGCCTGCATTACCAATCTTTTTTGGATCGGGTAATTTAGATTGACGGATATGAATGACAGCATCAGAGATCGCTTTGATAGTCAGGTCATTTACCTGCATGGCATTTAAAGTATCTTGAATGGCCCCATAGGCTGTGTGGAAAATGGGTTTTTTATTCAGCTTGAAACAAACCCGGGTAATGATATACTTGCCTTTGAGTTTATTTTTAAAAACACTTTCCCTGTAGCCAAATTCACATTGTGCCCAATCAAATTTTTCAATAGCTAAAGTATCCCTGTTTATTGCTGTTAAGTTTTCAAAAACTTCTTTGATCTCTATACCGTAAGCACCTATGTTTTGCATAGGAGAGGCACCAACTGTACCCGGTATGAGTGAGAGATTTTCTACACCAGCCCAGTTTTTTTCTATGCTATCCAACACAAAGTCATGCCAATTGACACCAGCACCTACTTCTACGAAAACATGTTCAGCTGTTTCTTTTGTTACCTCCATGCCTTGAATATTGATCTTCAACAATATAGCATTCAGGTCCTTTGTCAAAAGTATATTGCTGCCACCACCCAAAACAATCAAAGGGAGGTTAAGCTTTTTGGAAAAATCAATAGCCTCAAGAATATCTTGTTCATTGGTAGCCTCAGCAAAGTATTTGGCTATTTTATCTATTCCAAAAGTATTGTAGGGGAGGAGGGAAATGTCTTTTTGTAATTGCATAGCCTGAAAATGTATTGCGAATTAAACAAGAATTTGACCAAATTGAAAGCCAATTCAATCAATTTAGCTTGCTATATTTGAAGGTTAAACTTTTTATCCAAAACGTTTTTCTGTTGTTGGGATGATTGGGATTCAAGTATGACAATCATGTTTGCTGTCTGCTACAGGAAAAGATTCCCTGTTCCAGAACCGGAGAACGTCTTGATTTGGACAAGTTCCTAGGGAAGGGAATGGTAATGGCTTTTGAATAAAACAAAATATAAACAGATGAAAGAAATCGTAATCAACGGAGTGAGGGTTCGCCCAGGTCAGACATTAAACATAGAGATTGCCATCGCAAGATTACCTTCTCATACTTTGATTGATTTACCTGTCTTTATCAAAAGAGCGAAGGAAGATGGTCCTGTTGTATTGATCTCAGGAGGCGTCCATGGGGATGAAATCAATGGGATTATTGCCGTAAGGAAAATGCTTGATGAGGAGGCCTTGAACCCTATCAAGGGAACATTGATTTTTATGCCTCTGGTGAATGTTTATGGATTTTTGAGTAATAGCAGGACCTTTCCGGACGGCCGTGATTTGAACAGGAGTTTTCCCGGAAGTAAGAAAGGGTCTTTGGCTTCACAGATTGCTTTTATTCTCAGTAATGAAATAATTCCTCAAATTGATTATGGTATTGATTTCCATACTGGTGGCAGAATGCTTTCTAATTTTCCCCAGATCAGGGTAGATTATAAGGATAATAAGGGTGTAGAGTTGGCGAAAGCTTTTGGAACTCATTTTATTTTAAACTCTCCTCATATTGATAAATCTTTTAGAAAGGAAGCTTACAAGCGTAAAAAGACCATCTTGGTATATGAGGGAGGAGAGTCTATGCGATTGGATGATTTTGCCGTTGATGAAGCAATTGCTGGAACCAAAAGGATGCTCGGCCATCTTGGAATGCTAGGAGAGCCTACTTTTACAAAAAACACACTTATTCTGAAGGAAAGTTCTTGGCTTAGAGCTAAGGCTTCCGGCATTTTTAATTCTACAGTGAAGTTGGGGGATGAAGTGAAAAAAGGGCAAATGCTTGCCAAAATATCTGATCCCTACGGTCAGGTGAAAGTCCCTGTCAAATCAACATACAATGGACATGTGATTGGACTAAATAACAATCCTGTGGTCAATGCAGGGGATGCTTTGGTTCATATCGGTAGGGTTTGAGTCTGTATTTTTAAAAGGGTTTCACTATCAAAACTGTATATCACCCTTAAATAAAATCCAGCTTAAGCTGGATTTTATTTACCTTAATGAGATATTGTTAGGGATGAAAAACTCCCCTTCAGTAATTTTTAATTCTTGCCTTTCAGACAATTCTCCATCGTCGTCTATAGGGAATAAGGTTGCCTCAAACCTGCCAATACTGCCTTGTGGATTCAATTCATCAAAAACTACCCATCCGTCATCTCTTGCTCCAGGGTGGTTCCGCTGCAAGAGGTCGGCTATAAATTGGTTTCCATTCTCATCAAAATAGAGGGTAGTAATTCTGGGAACAACTCTATTGTTGACATTGATCCCTAATTGCATCTCGTAACGGGTGCCGATTGTTATGGTTTCCAGCGTTCTTAAGCTGATGTATATAGCATTCTTTTGATTGTCATTACGGGTGGTCATAGTAAAAAGCATATACCTATTCACTTCATTAGGATCCTCGAGAAAAAGAATCCCAGCCTCATCATTGGCACGAAACTCTTGTTGAACACCGTTGACTTTGAACCTGTAGTAGTAATCGGGTCTGTCTGGTTCTCTGTCACATGAGGAGAATACAGCGACAAAAACAGATAATAGCAATATTTTACTCAGGAGTCTCATTGTTTTATGATTTTGGTGACGTCTTTAAAACGCTTTTTTACAGTTATTTTGTTTCGTAACAAAAGGTAAAATTAATGGAAAAATAGAACTTATCCTGATTTCAGAATTTAAAAAAAAATGGCTACACAGCTGATTGCCATGTAGCCAAATTTCTCACATCTCTATAAACTTTACCGGTTAGGCAAAATAAGTTTTTAGTCCATTGATTTTTGCATCCAGCTTATCCGAGACAGCATCATAAGCATCTCTATTTGGTAATGCCTCATTGACAGAGAAGTAGTATTTGATCTTTGGTTCGGTACCGGAAGGCCTTGCTGAAATTTTACTCCCATCTTCAAGGTAAAACTGTATTACATTGGATTTATCCATTTCCAATTCAGTTTCAGTCCCGTTTTCAAGATCGTAGACTTTACTTTCTTTTACATCAATTACCTTAACCACCTTGATGCCATTCATCTCAGTTGGCCTATTGGTTCTAAACCCTGCCATTAAGGCTTGAATTTGCTCCGCTCCATCTTTACCTTTTTTGGTGACAGAAATCAGGGACTCTTTATAAAATCCAAACTGCATGTAAATTTCAGCCAATACATCCTGAATGCTTTTTCCTTTGGTTTTGTAATAGGCCACAAGCTCAGCAAATACAGCACATGCCGATACCCCGTCTTTGTCGCGTACAAAATCACCGACGAGGTAGCCATAACTTTCCTCACCTCCTCCGATAAATTGTTTTTTGCCTTCAAGGTTAAGGATAATATTTGCAATATTTTTAAAACCTGTCAAGACTGAAAAACAAGTCACTCCAAAGTCTTTACATATAACATCAATCAGTTCAGTGGTGACAATGGTATTCACCATAAATTCTTCCCCAGTAAGCCTGCCATGTTCTCTCCATTTATTAAGGAGGTAGTAGGTGAGCAAAGCCCCAGTTTGATTGCCGTTCAACAACTCAAAATCACCCTTCCCATCCGGCACACAGGCAGCATAACGATCACCGTCCGGATCACAGGCCATTACCAGTTCGGCATTGACTTTTTTCCCTAGAGCCAAGGCCATATTAAGGGCTTCAGCTTCTTCTGGATTGGGGTAAATTACCGTTGGAAATGTGCCATCCGGTTCCTCTTGCTCTTTTACCACATGGATATTTTCGAAACCAAAAACTTTCAAAGCAGCAGGAACCATTTTATTGGAAGCCCCGTGAATGGGAGAAAAGACAATAGGCATGTCCTTCTGAACCATGATTTCATTAGGGGACAAACTTAATTTTTTAACAAGATTCAAATATATCAAGTCAAAATCTTCCTCTATATAAGATATCAAAGCATCATTTTTATCCCATTTGACATCATCTACAGACTTGATCTTCTGTACTTCGTCGATAATATTTTTATCATGTGGCGCCACTACCTGACCTCCATCGTCCCAATAGGCTTTATAACCATTGTATTCCTTAGGGTTGTGGGAAGCAGTAACCATTACACCACTTTTACACCCAAAATGTCTGATAGCAAAGGAGAGCATGGGAGTTGGTCTTAGCTCTCTAAAATACTTTACTTTGATGCCATTGGCTGTGAATACATTTGCTGTGGTATCAGCGAAAAGTGTATTGTTTATCCTGCAATCATGAGTGATTGCCACTTTGATATCTTCGCCTGGAAAACACTTCAATAAATAATTGGCTAATCCCTGTGTGGCCATAGCTATGGTGTAGACATTCATTCGGTTCGAACCTACACCCATCAAACCCCTTAGTCCGCCGGTGCCAAATTCCAAATCTTTATAAAAGGCTTCGACCAACTCTGTTTTATTCTCGGCCTCTAGCAGGGCTCTTATTTCTTCTTTACTTTTTGGATCAATATTGCTGTTCAACCAGCTTTCTGCTTTTGCTAGGATAATCGGATCTATCGTTGTCATGTTTTAAAAATTAGGATTGAGTTTCTAATTTAAAGATTTAGATAATTAAAGTCATAAAAAATGGGGAGTTTATGTATAAGTACATAAAAAAAGCGCTGGCTTGTCTCCAAGTCCTGCGCTTTTATATTTTCTTATCATCTGAGTATTAAAGATTACCTCTTAATTCCTGCTCTCTTTCTATCGCTTCAAATAGCGCTTTGAAATTACCTTTTCCGAAAGACTTGGCGCCTTTTCTTTGGATGATTTCGAAAAACAGCGTTGGCCTATCTTGTACAGGCTTGGTGAAGATTTGTAACAGGTATCCTTCATCATCCCTATCGACCAATATATTGAGATCCTTGAGAGGCTGTAAATCTTCGTCAATTTCTCCAACCCTTTCAAGTAAATCATCATAATAAGTGTTTGGTACCTGAAGAAATTCTACACCTCTTTGTCTCAATTCAGTAACCGTATGTATGATATCGTCTGTTGCGATGGCCATATGCTGTACCCCTGCGCCATTATAAAAGTCTAAATACTCCTCGATCTGGGATTTCTTCTTACCCTCGGCAGGTTCATTGATAGGGAATTTGATGTATCCATTACCATTGGATACTACCTTGGACATCAGTGCAGTATAATCGGTGGAAATATCTTTGTCATCAAAAGTGATCAAAAGATTGAAGCCCATGACTTTTTCATAAAACTCTACCCAATTGTTCATTTCACCCCAGCCCACATTGCCTACACAGTGGTCAATGTATTTCAGTCCAATAGGTGTAGATTTGTACTCACTCTTCCTAGGCTTGAAACCTGGCATAAAGACACCTTTATAATTCTTTCGCTCCACAAAAGTATGAATGGTCTCGCCATAAGTTCTGATAGAGGCTGTTTTCAATTCACCAAATTCATCAGTTACAATTTTGGGATCTTCATATGATACAGCTCCTCTGGAAGTTGTTTCTTTCCAGGATTTTTCGGCATCATCAACCCAAAGGGCCAATACTTTTACCCCATCGCCATGCTTTTTGATGTGATCAGCAATAGGATGATTTTCATAAAGCGGCGTTGTCAATACCAAACGGATCTTATCTTGTTTGAGCACGTAAGACGCCCTGTCTTTGATCCCTGTTTCAGGTCCGGCATAGGCTATCAATTCATAACCAAAGGCATATTGATAATAAAGAGCGGATTGTTTTGCATTACCAACGTAAAGCTCAATGTAGTCTGTCCCATTGATAGGGAGAAAATCATTTTCCATGTCAAAATTATTTTTGGGTTTTGTATTCTTGTAGATTACTCGTTGGGCAAAGATAAAATTTATATCTAAATTTTAGGAGATATCACAGAAGTAAGGTCTGATATTGAAATTTTTATGGAGCATAGAGAGAAAATTTTAGATTTAAGGGAAACCTCTTTTTTTGAAAAGGGGCATATCCCTGGCTCAATCAGTTTTCCCATATTTGAAAAGGGAGAATTAGAGGATGTTCGGAATATGTCCGTTGAAGACAGAGAGCGCCACTTCAGGTCCAAATATCAAAAAATGGAATCTTCTCTTGTGGACAAATTGGGCTATCAGAGCTTTACTTACTATTGTCAAAAAGGAGAAGTAGAAAGCCGGTTTTTCAAAAACTGGTTTGGCCCGGAATTTCAGGAAGGGAAATCTTTGAAGGGAGGTTACAATGCTTATAGAAAAAGAGTCAATAGATTTTGGGCAGAAAAGCATGAATTGATCGTTATAACAGGGCTTACCGGTTCAGGAAAGACTGAGGTTTTGGAAATATTGGAAAGGGAAGGGTATCCTGTCTTGAATTTAGAAAAAATCACAAACCATAAGGGCTCTGTTTTTGGAGGAATTGATGCCGATACAGAAATCTCTCAAGAGCAATTCGAAAATGAAATATACTGGCTCTTTCAACAGGATGGACCCATAATTATGGAAATGAAAGGTAGGTATTTGGGACAATTGTATTTACCCATACAATTTTACGAACAAATTGAGAAAGCTCCGAAAATCCAATTGGAAGTACCACTAAACTTGAGGGTAGCACGCTTGGTTGATACTTATTGTGGTAAGGATGATAGTTTTTTGAGAAGACAAGTGGAGCTTTTGGGAGACAGGTTGGCAGATAATGATCTCAAAAGGGCTACGGGAGCCTTAGAAAACTCTGATTATAGACTCTTTATTGAGATACTTTTACATTACTATGATCAGAGCAGTGTGTATAGAAAAATGGGTGAGGATCCAGGTTTTAAGGTTAATGGGACAACTCCTGAGGAATGTGTGTCCGTAATAAAAAAAGTTCTACCCCATAAAAAAAAATAGACGGGCCGCTCTTTCGCCCCGTCGACTGTATGATTGAACTTCTTTCTATCTGAGCCCTGCTCAGCTACCTACGGTACAAACTCCTGTTGAAAGTTCTTCTTCACCTTACAGATTCACTAACGTCTGTTACGCTTCGCTTCTTTAATTTCTTTAATTATAATCCAATTTACTTATTATCAGCCAATAAATCAAATCTCAAACCACTGCTTCCCTCACCTTTTCCGGTAATTTTTCTGGCACCGTACCATAGGACCCTTTTGCCTGAATACCACCTTGTCAATTGGTATTGACCGGTTAACGTCACACCTGCCCTCGGTACCTCTTCTTCGTGTACAAAGTAGGGTTCACTTTGCCGATTGTCTTCCTCAATTCCCTTTCTTAAAAAAGCCGATTGAGGCCTCACTGCATGTGGCTCCATACCTGCAATTGTCCTAGGCATGGATGCCCTTTGGAAAGTAATCTCCCTGTTGATAGCCTGTCCAGGTTTATGAATAGGGATAAAGGGAATCCAATTTTCAGATATCTTATTGGCCAAACTGTATTTTAAAGGGGGCTTAAATTGTCTGATTTGGCCTTCACCATTTCCGATCGGAAGGTAGGATGGGTCGTCTGCAGCAATTTCTTGTATTTCCTCCTCTTGTGTTAGGAAGTTTTCTAAAATCTGTTCTACCTTATTTGCTGTATCTGAACCGCTGATGCCGGAACCCATCAAATCGGGAATTATGGCTTCTATTCCCCAAACTGTATTGGCCATTTCATCCCTGATCATTTTTATTTTTTCTACAGGTTCTCCTTCTATTGTTTTTGCCAAGGCATCAGGTATAAACACTTTTTGGTCCATTCCCAAATACTCTTTTTCAACATTAAGTATAGATTGTCCAAACATTCCCCAACCCAAATAGCCTGATTCATCTTGTTTGTTGGCTGCTTCTACTTGTGTCCTGAATCCAAAGACATCTTTGATCACAATGCCTTCCACTTCACAGAGGGAGCCAGCTTCCACATCAAATGGTATGGCCAACCAGTCATTGCTATAATTCATAGCATACTGAGTGATGGAAATCTTAGCCAGGTCTGTGTCAGAGGCGTCCATATTGCCAAGGTCTACTTTTCCATCTTCCATTTCCCACCACCTTGAGACAGGCATACCGGCAATACTTGCTTCGGAAGGAATCAAGGTTAGGACATGTCTTTTGGTATTGTCAGTTGGTATATCAGGCAATACAATTGGATCAGCAGAGTGGATTTGATCAAAGGAGTACCAATCTAAGTGTCCCTGAAAATAGGATTCTGCATGTAAGGTCCTTTGGTCTTCTTCTTGAATCTTGATAGATGCTGTATCGAAAGCATATTCCATTTTTTCGGAGATCCATGATTGTTGCTCTTCTAACTCAGGTAAATTGAAATCTTCAATGACCGTTGATTTCCAAGCTGCAAATACGCCCTTAAGGGCACTTAAATGTGCAGGCTGTATAAAACCTCCCGGGTTTGAGTTGGAATAGGCATTCAAGAAATCAGGATTTTTTGAAAAAGCACTCAGTATTCTGGCTCCGTCGATGGCCTTATTTTCAAGTGTTTTGAGGTATTGATACGCTTGGGTCCTGGCCATGATTTGCCCATTTCTGGCCAAGGTTTGCTCGTCATCATCTGTATTTAAATTTGGAGGTTGGAATGAAAAAGCTTTGATGAGATCATTTTCGTACAGACTTGGTGCATATCCTGCTTGTCCGCTCAGTGATTCATTGATTTTTCTGAGTAATTTTTTTCCAAGGTAGTAGGATGAACGAATACCGATTTTTTGATGGAGCTTTTCTACGGAAACCTCCATGGGTAAAGCGTCATCCACTTTACCCCAAGGTCCAAAGTTGGGTTTGAAGTAATTTAATTTTTGAGTTTTTACAGCCACTTTGGCTTCAATTGCGCTTCCAGTATCTTCCCCTTTAAATTCCCCGAATTGCCATTGCCTGGAGAGCATCCAAAGTGGGTCATGAATCTTGGCACTTAATGCTGAGTTCAAGGATTCCTCTCTAGTTCTTCCTTCAAGCCTATTGTATGCCTGAAATGGTTCACATGGATTATATAATATTCCGCTCATTTTTTCAGTCGTTAATTGGGTTGTTCGTGATAGAATAGTCTATATACCAGCCCAGTGATTGTTCATCAGGAACTTGGTCCTCCTCTGACGCCCGAAGGAATTCAGCGAAGCCATAGGCCAAAGCACTTGTGGCAGGTAGAATCTGGGAAAATGAGCTCCCGTCTAAATCATCTGGCTCAAATGTGCGAAGCTTGGCCAGGTTAAGAGCCTCCTCAACTGTAAGCATTATCTGCTCAATGTCTAAGCTTCCTTTAATTTCTGGAGGAACTGCCATCAAAATGCTCTGAGCTGCCCTAGCGTCCGGTTGGTTATAATGTACAGCAACTCCTGTGGTCTGTATTTTTTCAGGTATTAGTTCTGCCCATTCATCCACCACCAATCCTGTTAAACGGGATTGGCCTATCAGGTTTTCTCCACCATAGAGCACGAATGAAAGATAGTCTCCCTCAGCTTGGTAACCTTCAGGATAAGATGTTCCCATCCAGTAAGGGGAAGGGGATTCCTGCCCTGAAAGGGCCACCTGAGCAGGCAGGACGCTTGTTTCCGGTTTCTCCAATACATCCTGAAGCATACGAAGGTTTTCCAGTTTGGCAATATTCTTTCTTACAGTTCCGGAATCATGCTGCCACTTTTCCAATCCCTCCAAACCTGAATACTGGAGTAAATTACTTTCAGGATCTTGTTGCACGCTATCCTGCCAAAAAGAATGTTCAGGAATAGAAATCAATGGAAGTATTTTCATGCCATTTCCAAAAACCGCCGTCACGATTTCATTGGATAAATTTAGGATTTTGGCATGTTCGGTTTCAACCAAGAGTTCTTCCTGTAGCTGTAGTATCTCCATGGCTTTGATCTCAATGCGGGATTTTGCTTCGTGTAATTTTCCTAACTGTTCACTGAAGAATTCAGCTTTCGTTTCAAGTGGGTTGGGGAAGTAATTCGCATATCCAAATTGAGATAGCTTTTTAAAGAGGCCATATCCTGCATCTATTTCACTGGCAGTATACTCGGTTTTTTGAAGGTCAAGAGCTGCCAATTCAGTCCTTAATTCCTCAAATTCCGATATGATATTGTCTATCCTTTCCAAAAATTGGGTGATCTCTAGACCGGCACCTGATGCCTCAAAATTATCCGGATCTTCAGCCCTTCTGAAGTCTCTTGCATCAGCTGCCCTACAGGAATTGAACAAATCAAAAAGCGCTTCAAAAAATGGAATCATGTCAAAAAGCGCATTGGCCTCGGTATCCAAATGATCTGAAAATAAAAAGTGATAATCGCCTTCTGTGGAGAACCCTTCATTTTCTAAGGTTTTAATTACCCTGAATTCCAACTCTTCCCATTTCGAATCTGCATCCCTTCCCAAAAGGAAAACAAGGTCTATAGGTTGAAGTCCAATATCCAAAATGTTAAGGTAATGGGTCACACCTTGGTGAATGACCGCAAACTGTATTTCAGTAGGATCACCTATCTGACTTGCAAAATAAAGGTTGAACCTTGGTTCTGCCGAAGATTTAGGACTAGAAGGTAGTCCCCACATGGAAGGATTTCCTTGTGCTTGAATCAGGAAAATCCCCCTGTTGATAACCAAGTTTCCATTCCTTAAACTTTTGATGATTTCAGGATCCCTTGGTAGTTGACCTTCTGCAAAGCTATTCATTACCCCGGCAGCCCTTTGATGATTTCCTCTTACCAATTGATATACACTTTCCGACGTGATTAAATCCCCTAAAGCATCAAAAGCATCTGCCATTTCATCCAACTCCTTGATTATGGCCAGCATTTTTTGCCGGTTTCTATTGCGTTTACCTATGTTGGAATCATTCACGTTTGGAAGGATACTGGCAAGATCAGTAGGGATGTGCTGTATCTGTAAATCTTCCCAATTTCCAGTAGCCATCATTTCGGTAAAGGTTTTATCGGTATCCCATTTTTTAATATCGGTAAGGTATGCCTCAAAATGCTTCAACATGGCAACCCCGTCCACCACATTGTTGGCACGTATGCTCTCATTACTTTCTGTATCTGTTTCGGCTCCGACCGGAGTGTCTCCGTAAGTCGGGAATTTTCTCCTCAGACGGTAAATGAATACATCCATTTCGAGGTGATCCTGGGGCTTTCCATCTTTATCCCTGAATCTGTATTTTTCATGTAATGCTCTTTCGAACTGATAACCCAATAAGGCTCCTGGCGATTGGCCCTGACTCACTCCTTGTAAGAGGAAAAGGGCTTTTCTGACCCGGGAACTACTTAGATTGATAGAGAGGATGTTTTTGTCATTTCCTTCTCTTTCTTTCATGGCATTGAATCCAGCCCTTAAAACTGCTGCAGTAGTGGCATGTTGTAAGCTGGGAGCGTGAATAAAACCTTGATTGTCCCCAACCTTATATACAGGATATCCCTCTTCTGGTCTCAGTCCGTCGGGAACATTCTCAGATTTGGTGGTATCATGTTGTGGCCTGAGGTTTTCCAATATACCATATGCCCCTACATAAGTCCCTGTTTTCTGGGTACTTCTCATCTGTCTCAATCTCCAGGCGCTTAGCCCTTCCATCCAAGCATCCAGCCTGTGACTACATAAATCCAGGTGATCGGCAAGCAACCTTTCTAATTTGGAAACCGGTAATTTTTCAAGTATTTCCAAGGCCTTGACCACACTTGGACTACGGTCATAGACCAGGCCTCCACGGATCATTGCCAACAGGAGTGTAGTCTGTGGTACATCTTCGCCATCTACACTTACTTTTGGAAGGTTTTCGATTTTAATATTGGTGATGTTATTGCGGTTATCTTTCAACCATGAAATATAATTGTACCCTTCTTCTGCACCTTCTATTGCCGCTAAAGGCCCTTTCCCAACTGGACTTTCGGACCCAAAATATGATTGGCATAATTGTACCGGGCTTTGTATACCCTGGAGCCTCTAATATTTGCCAATTGGGAATGCTGGGTCTTATGGCCAAGGGCATCAAGGAATTCATAGATCAGGTTATTGACTGATACAGGCGAGTATTTTTGAGGATTTCTGTCCCAATTAACGCTGATTACTGATTCATCCAATTCGTCAGGCTCATTTACCCTGCCCATCAAATTGGTGCCATGCCTATACAGGTAGTCTTTGGTGCTTGGTTCCAATCCAAGTATTTCCAGGAAATACTTTTGAGGATCATGGGAATATTTGGGGTCATTGATGTCCCTGACCTTTTTAGAGTCTGACATGGCCTTTTCAAAATCCCCACGGATAATATTGGTCAATTTAGAAAGTGACCTCAAGTAACTTTCAAATGAGCTCTTATGAGCAGCTGCTGGCCCGGTTATAAAATTGTCATAAACTGAAATAGGTAAAATACCGTAGGGCTGGGGACCGATTCTGAAACTTGGAATACACCCCACTGCGGATAAATAGTTTTGTAAAAATTCAAGGGTTCTAACCTCATCATTATGATTGAACCAGTTTCTGGCCATAGTCTTCATGAAGTACTTGATGGAGGCATTGTAAAGTGCCCTGTTCATGGCTTTTCCTTCAGAAATATCCTTTTTTAAAGCCCTGGGTATATGGATAGCAAATTCTTTATTCAACCCAAGCGCTTCTTTAAAATATTGACCATCAGCTATTTCAAGTTCATTGGAACTGATATAAGGTTTTTCAATTTCAGCACTGTTTTTTTCTTTGACCATTGCTTCAAATGCATAATCAATATCATCATCCAATTCCGAATAGGGCGATTTCTCTCCTTCTGCATTATTGGTCGGTGTGTCGACTTCCAAAAGTTCAAGACCGCCATCAGTGTAATGGTGGTTTTCAAAGAGTTCATCTATCCTCTTTTGTCCAGCTGCTGGGCTTTCGTCTTTCACTCCAGTCGCAATTACACGATCAAAGCCCTCTAGGTAAAATTGTTCATCAATATTGATTTTCATTCCCATACCAATTTTGATCGCTTCATCAAAATCGAACATCCACTTGAGCTTTTCAGGAACCTTTAAAGAGCCCAGATTATCCTGCGAAAAATTCTCCTCGCTTTCATCTGAAGGGTCTAAACTCAATTGAATGTTTTCCGGGATTTTGTTTCCAACCTTCAGGTATTCATAGACATCACCATTTTTCAATCCTACAATCATTCTGTCTGGCATGGTCGAACAGATTCCAGCCCTGTCCCATGATTGGCTTTTCTTTTCAACATTTTTGTAGTTAAAATCCCTTTCAAAAGGTTTGTCCAGTGCAGCGGCATTGGCTGTTTTATACTGCGAAAAAGTTCTAAGCCTGTTTTGAACCGTTTCTATCAAGACCCTGATTCGTGCAACCAATTGAGGACTTACCGATCTCCACTCGGTTTGGGTTTGCATCAGTTGTCTATTTAGCTTTGTGAAAATATCAATACTTTCAAGTAAGGATGGTTTTGTTTCCAATGAAGGGGTAAACCGTCCCAATGAGCTTCCAATTCTATTAACCCAGGCCGAAAGCTCTGCGAGCTCAGAGGGACTGACGGATAAGAAATACCTGAAGTCACTCAAAAAAAGCTTGAATTGTCTGTGGAATATTTCAAGAAATGGCGTAAGCGGATTTGTAATGGAATCCGGAACATTAAAATTGGATGGTTGAAGGGATTGAATGATGTAGGCTGCCCTTCTAACACCTACACTTGCCGCCAAGGCCCTCCAAGCGGCTAACCTTGAAGCTTCAACATCCTCTGTCTCTTTATAGGCATTTCTAAAATAATTTTTACCCTGCTCTATTTCTTCTTCAGTCAGCCTTTCATCATGGTCATCTACCGCAATATCATCAGGGAAAAACCTTATCCAGAGCTCGTAAGAAACTTCGGATTCTACCAAATAGCGGATTTGATTGATATAATCTTTTGCAAATGAAGTCCTGTTGTTTTTTTGGTCTGTATACTGATTTTGTATACTGAGGTCAATTGTCTGTAAAAGCGTTAGCGTTTCCTCAACTGCTACATTTTCATTGTTTTCCGGAAGATTGACCACAGCCTTTTGATATTTCGACCGTAAGGTTTCAAAAGCTCCTCGCAAAGAATCCAAAGTTTTTTGAGGAAGGATGCCTGTATTTCCGGCACGGACACGAATGGTCTTTTCCAGATTTCTAACTTTTCCTAACATCCAGTTTACAACTTCTGATTTCTGTTGAAGCCTTGTTTTTAAACTGGCGGTTAATTGACGTAAATCATGTTCATTGGAATATGTGTTTTTTGCACCATCTCTGATAGACTTACTGCTAACACCCAAGCTGGGAAGGATTTCCAATTGACTTTTTAGAGCAAGAAATTCAGCTATAAATTGATTGTTGGTACCTAAGCTCACTTTTTCCCGCATTACCATTTCTTCAGGCACAAGTATTCTGCTGTTTATAGGGACAGGTGTGGGTATAGCCCTAGCAACGGTTTCAGTTTTGATGGGAGATGCCTTGCTGGGCGAAGTAGTGGTTTGGATTGTGGGTTTGATTGCATTGAGCACGGACGTTTGTGTCAAAGGCACCCTTCCAATAGGACGCGGGATAGGTTGCGGAATGGTAGGCCTTGGCAAAGGTACAGGAGTAGGAATGGTCGGAATCCTCCTGTCAGGAAATGTGATAACGGGTCTTTCAGGTACTTTAGGTTTTTCCTTTGGAGGAGCTGGTTTTGGTACGGGTTTGTTGGCTTCTTTAAGCAATTGTTCTCCAATGCTGTTAAAAGTCTGAATCTCTCTTGAATACCTTTGGTGTGCAACCTTAAAGCGCTTCATTTCCACTTCGGTACCTTCTAATGGATGGTTGAGGTCATCAAGTATTGATTTCACATGTTTATTAATGCTTGTTTGAGACTTATTCCATCCTTTAATATCTTTAAATTTTTGACTATTTTCTGTTTTTAGGTTAAAATACCCGACCTCCAGTTGGTAAATGATTTCCATTACCCTTTGGGTACGAAGGGCGGTCACCAAGTTCATATAGGGTACATATTCTACATCAATTTTTGACTTCAGTACATGGATTGATTTCCTGAAAGCTTCCTCTTTTTGCGCCAAATCAATCCTGCCGGGATATCCCGTCCGGTAAGTTTGTAAGGTAATTGGGCTATGCTTGTGAATTCTTTTGATATAGCTGATTTTTGAAGAGATTTTTTTGATTTTATCTGGATCTGTCTCTATTTCACCTTTATTGATCATTTTAGGAATCTCTTCCAATATTTGGTCAATTTCCTGTATGACCTTATCCAATTCAAGACTCGTCACACTTTGGTCTACATAAATGGACTGCGTTAATTCGGCAAGTCGATGGGTTTTTGAGTATAGTTCTGATGAAGCTTGTTTAGTATTCTTTTTGGCAGCGACTTGGGCTAGGGACTTATCCAGTTCTTTAAAAATCCGATCGAGCTGATTTTTTGATCCGGCAGAGAGCTTTGCATTAGAAAATGCTTTTGTGAGCTCCTTTGTTGCCTTTGTCAACAATAAGGTATCGGCCTTTTCCAGGTTACTGATATTATTGATCATTCCGGGTAATTGACCAAGCGGTTTCAGGATGTTATTAAATTGACTGTTGAGTTGTCCTTGGTTAGCGGTAGATTGACTGATCTTGTATAACTCTATCAGATGAATAAGTTTTCTTACCTCATGAAAGTAATCTAAAAGTATTTCATGGTTCACGTCTTCCCTTACAGCAGTAACTCGGGTATTTTTCACGAATCTGGTTTCCAGCCTTATAGGTAACAACATAACCGGGAAAGCATCACTTCTCTGAGCTAGGGATGCTTTGATGTCATGAAACCCAAGGTCTACTTGATTGGATAGAATATGTTTTTTAGTGCTCATGATTCATTAGGTTAAAAGGTTGCTGGCATGTTTAGCAAAAAGAATTGGAGACTGATATAAAATGGAAGCAATGTCCGCAGCATTGGAATCATTATTCCAGATTGGTTCATTTGCAGGTGTTCCACCTGAAAGATTCTTTGGGTTTTGATAAATCTTCACATGTTTGGGAGAGGCTCCCATATGTCCCCAATTCATATCATTCCAGGTATTGAGTGAAGGGGCAGGGTATGAGAAAGCATCCAGGCCAAAGCTTATCTGTCCTGGTATTTCCCTGAATACAAAGAAGTATCCGTTGCCATCTTTGACTTGATCTACAGTGAGCTCGAAGCCGAAAAAGTAAATATCCGGTTCCATATGGCCTTTGATGACAGGCCATGAAGCATTGTCGGAATTGTATGGGCTAAGTTGAATTTGACTGCCTACCCTGTTTCCTTTTTGGGCATAGACAAGCGTATTGGGGTACTTTTTGAAAAGGTCCCCTTTGACCATCAGCATCACGCCCATACCGCTACGTCCATTTTCCCCCAGACTTTTGAGGGATCCACCGGTTCCGGCATTTTTCCACTTATGTAGCTCCTCTACATCTGCATGAGTATCCTGAAACGTTTTGAGTTTCTCCATGAACTCTTCGGCAGGAAGGTCTTCATCTACTATGGCGAAGGGGCTGTTGTCATACTCCCAAAAGTGCCTGAAATAACTGCCACGCATGTCAGTAGGGAATTCCCTCCAAAGTAGTTCTCTGGACATTTCATGGTTCATTCCCATGAGGTAAGATTCTATGAATTTACTGTTTACCTCCATCAACAAGATAGAGTCTTTTGGTACTTCGCTTATGTTTGGAACAATATAATCAGGTGAAATCTCTTCCAGATAATTGTAGACAGGAATTGGGAATCTCGGGTAAGCCATAATAGGCTTTTCAAGATTGATGTTCTTTCCTTTGATTTGATTACCCAGACGTCTTAAATAGTTTTGATGAGGCAAAAGCCTGGTTCTAAGTTTAGCGCTGAAATCATTTATTTGGAGTGAAGGCAAAACTACGGGCTTAAAAACAGCCTGTTGGAAGCGGATATCACTGATAAGTTTGCTTTGAAAAGAATTGACAAATGATTGCTGTTCCAAGGCAACAAAGAATTTACTGAAAAATTTCACTTCTGTGCCTTCATTCACAGTCTCGGATATGAACCTGATATTGGAAAACTCTGCCTCATTGTAGGTATTGCTTACAAAATCCCTGAAGTCATTTTTATTGATAGTGATTTCAGCAATAATTTTGGGAGGGGCTGGTGTATTTTCTCCAAAGGTCATGAATCTGAAAAGCATGGAATCTTGCTTGTCTTCGAGAAGTATTTCCACATCTCTAATGCCATTGATGATTTTTGTTGTCCGTGCATCAGGATCACTACCGAACTCAGTCAAAAGCATACTTTTGATCCCTGAGAGGGTAGGTTCATCCGATGAATCATTAATATGCGTTTTAATTTTTTCAGCGATCTGTTCAATCTCTGATTGGGGCTGATTAGCCAAGATAAATTGCATGGAGGAATAGACTGCTTCTGAAGAAACCGCTATAGATGGTTCTTTCTTTACAGGCGCTGGAGTGATAGGTGTCAAAGCCTCAAAATTTTCTGAAATGTTGGACCTTTGTAAAGTCACGTTGTTCAAGACAGCATGTGCTCCATCCACTCCATTTGAAGACATCATCGCTGTCGGCGTAAAGTTATTGGCAACCTTAATAAAATTGCCGCTGCTGAGGCTGTTAGGAATTTTGGAATTTTTTATGCTTTGGGCAGCCGAGAACGTAGCAGCAGTTTCTACCTTGAACTGCTTCATGGCATTGGCAGTCATAGATAGCAAAGACATCTCAGACATCTTATTGATGTTTTTCCTGTAAAGGGATTTGGCTGTATTTCTCATCAAATCATTCTCAATGATTTTTTGATTGGCCTCGTTGATTTGACCAATTTGCTCCCAAGCCAGCTCCATAAAATATTCCTGATGCTTCATTACCGTGCGGGTACCAAGACCTGCAACTGCCCTATAACTGGGGTGTAAATTGATTTCGTCCACCCAATCATTCATAGGTTTTTCGGCTTTGTTTTTTAGCGCATGCCACTTCCCATAAAGTGGAGGGGTAACAATAGGGTCTTCTACAAAGTCCTGGGTATAAAAGAATGATTTATTGGATTCACCCAAGAGTGTTTCATTTTCATCATCTTGAAGCTCTTCATTAAGGTTAATGATTTTTTGAACCTTGTTTAAAAGAGCCGATCGCTCTGCTGCATTGCCACCGCTGGGCCAGGAATCGATTTGAAATCCCGGGGTTTTCAATGCACCTTCAATTTGTATGCGGGCAAATTTTTCATCTACTTCTATATCATAGCCCAAGTTTGTAATGTCAGCCTCTCTCACCGGTTCTATGTCTCCACTTTCTACAACTTCTAGTTTGCTCACAAGACTTTCAAAAGTTCCCTCTACACCTGTTTTGAAGCTCCAATTGAAATAAAAGGGGTATTCACGGGGATGAGAAGCATTGAAAGCGGCACTGTTCCATGAATTTTGTTGTGCAGGTGTGTCGGAAGTATTTTGCTGCAGACCAGCCAATCTTCCGGTTTCAAAAGTGGGAATAAGGAATCCTTGATATTCTGTATTTTGCTCCAATCTCCTAGGAGAGATGATCCTGGATATGGCCGAATCAGGAGATTTTTGAAGTTCAGCCTGTAGTTGTGCCGATGAGGGGTTTGAGCTATTAAGTTTTTCGAACAGGTGCACATGGGCAAATGCCCAGGTATCTCTTTCATTTCCGAATATGTTCTCTAGATTAACTTCTGAATTGATCCTTAAAAAAGGAATTTGCGCACTCCCACTCGAAATAATTTCGAACTCATCTTTTTTGAGCAAAATCAAGGACATCCATGGCCTTAATTTATTGTTCTTTGGTTTGGCTGGTGTAAATCTCCAAGGAAGATCCTCTTCATAGAATTCCACATAAGCAAGATTTTCGATTTCAAAATTATCCACCCCCTGCTTTGGATGTGTCCTGATTACCATCTTGGGATCAATCCCCAGTACATCACCAGGACCTTGTATTTTTACAGTTTTGGAAATCACATTCTCAGAGCTTGATGCCCCTTTGGCTCCATCCTTTGATGCTTCCACTTCGAAGGAGACCGATACCTCAGGCCTGTCCATTACAGCGCCGGAAGATGGTTCTACTCCCAGGGTGTCTTCTTCTGTGATTTCATTTCCCAGACCATACCTCAACCAAGGTAAAAAAGAGAATTCTGCTGGACTGTTATCAATTGGCATAGCTTAAATATTTATAAGGTCCTTTTTCAAAATCTGTAGTTGCTTTTCTTTTCCTTTTGTCAGCTGTACTGCCTGCATATATCCCACATTGGATACAGTTTCTGTGAGGTCAGCGGCATTCACCACCGAGAAGTTTGATTTTTGCAGACTCACCTTCGCAGGATTGTAGATCCCCTTTGTTTTGATGGATTGGATGGATTGGGCAACAGCACCGTGCATGGCATGGAATTTTGATTCCGATTGGCCAAAAGTCCTCTTGACACCTGAATGCACCTCGTCGACTATTTCTTCATATTCTACCAGCTTATTCCGGTGTTGACCCGAACTGGTACTGTCCTTTGAAGCTATGATGATTCCTGACTGCTGCTGTTCGAATGAAGGCATCAATAATTTATCCTCATCTGAAGCCTTGATATAATTGGAAGGTGCAAAATCATCTTTTAGGGGAGTCGTATTGGCATCCGTACCACCTTCTCCAATCCTTACTTTTACGATTTTGAAGTTGTCAAAATCTGCAGGATTAAAATGACCGAATTTTTGTATGGTCACATCGAGAGGTACGATTTTCTGGTTGACTTCTATGACTCCGCTTGGTGTCAAAATCAAGCTGTCAAGGTCATGAGGATCTTTCAAACGTACACCCCCGCCTTTTGCTGCCATTGGAATGGCCCTCCAGTTCTGCTTCTCATTCAATGCTTTGCGCAATTCAGGTAATACCGCGATATCGGGAAGGGTAGTGTTTTTCTTATCACCCCATTCCACATTGAATTTGACTTTGATGGTAATGAACAGAATTTTGAAGCTTGCAGTACCTTTCGCTTTCCAAGGACTCGGTCCTTCCAATTCAAAGCTTAAGCTTATACTCAACAAGGTAGTGCTGCCTGCCATTATAGCTAGTCGGGCCCTCGCTGATGCCATAAATCGGAATGGGGAAAACTGGAATAGCGCATCAATGCCAAACTCTCCTACAACCTTAAATTTGGATACCTTGAATAAAAAGTCAATTTGGGCCCCAAATTGCACTGTATTGGTCGTTACCGCCATGTAAGCAGTCAGGGTAAGCCTTGGATTTCCTGTAAGGATATTCAAAGTCAGCCGCTTCATACTGGGGATATTCAGGTATGCAGGTACCACAAAAACAGGGTGGAAACCTCCAACAGAAAGCACAAAGTCTTTCTGAGCACCCCAACTTAGCCTTAAAGCCATGTCTCCTTCAAGTCCAAAAGTCAGGATCTTACTGTCAAATAGACTGGCATCGAAGGAGAGCATTTTTTTCTCAAAATCAATAATGCCAAGAAAGAGCACCTGAATCCTCACCAAAGGTATTTTCTCATCAGGCAGGTTCAGTCTGATAGCTCCTAGGATGGCAAAGCGAACAGGATTTGCAAATTCTATGATCAGACCAATGTCGATTTTCAATAGGGTAGGTACTCCCCAGGAAATTCTGGCCATAGGGCCAATAAGGAACTGATCTCTCTTGATAGGGAAGAAGCCTGTAATGTCGTTGATGATCTTGGCAATGTTAGGAATGATGTTGGTTGGGAACAGTATGTTATCTATGCTTCCATCTCTTACACCGTCCCGCAGTTTGTTTTCCTGCATGGTACGGTGAATGCCCAATATCCCTCCGAGTCCACTGAGGAAAAAGCCAAAGCCTAATGCAATTCCGGGAGAGAACTGTACCGAGATGATGACCAGAACAGAAGTTCCTGGTTTTCCATCTGGCATCTTACTGTTGATCACTCCAATTGCTGTCAGGGTAAACATCCCTTTAAAGGACAGTTCTAAAGCACCGGCATATTGCCCCTTAGGTCTGTCAAAAAACAAATAGCCCCCTCCCGTAAAGACAGGAGTATCCAAGGACACACCGAGACCAGTAGGTGGTTTGAAGCTGATCTCTATGTCTACTACCCCGAAGTCAATCCCTTTTATGGTGTATGGGTTTTCATTAGGATCTTTTGCGTGAAATTCTACTTCCAGTCCCAATCCTTCCACAGTGGCGGAAAGTGGTCCGAGCATGACTGTGGCACCGGAGAAACTCATGCTCATTTTTGAATTCTCTCCAGCGTTCATTAAAAGTGTCAGGTTGATGGCATCTATGGATACACCTTCTCCTAATTTGCCATTGATGGGAATCCTCAATTCCGTTTGTTCTCCTCCAATACTGACACTCAGTCCAGAGGGCCAACGCACATCCATATTGAGGTCAAATTGACTTCCTATCTCAAGCCTCTTGATATCCAACTCGTTTGGAATCACACTGTCGAGTCCTGGAATCACAATATGGTTTTTGATGATGCCACCCAAAGCAAAATCCCATTTCTCATCTTTTCTCTTCAGCTGAATCATCCTCAGGTAAATACCTACTACGGATGGAATGTCCAGCAATTTGACGGCATTGCTTGCTTCTGCTTTGACCAGAAAATCTCCTGCATCGCTCAAACCCAAGGTGACGCCGATTTTTGGAGGTGTACTTTCTATACCTTCAAGTCCTTCTATGGTCAGGTCTCCTTTCAACTCTATTTCAAAAGTTGCCTGATTTTTTACAGTCAGCTCCTTGATGACAATTTTGATATTCCCCAGATTGATCTCACCGGCATTGCCTGGGTTTTTGAGCTGTAACTCAAATTTTCCCTCATCTTCGATTTTGATCAAAACCCCGATTGGCTGCTGCTCACCCTGGGTGTTTTCAAACCCAGGAAGACCCAACTCTCCCTCAAATTCAAATGGAAATTGGAATGCCCCATTCTCAATGCTGAATTCTAATTTTTGAAACGAAAGACCAAATTCACCGATTTTGAATCCGCTCGCTTCCCCGGCAGGGGAGGAACCAAGCGAAAAAGTATATTTTTTAGTACTGCTTTGGTAAGTAAGTCCCAGTGAAATCTTGGCCGGAGTATCATCATCATACTTTTTGATGGCAGGATGTGAAAAAGCTACCTGTCCGGAGGCGCTCTGTACATCGCCATTAAGTATACTGAGAGAAAAAGTTTGGAAAAAGAGGCTTAGCTCATCAAGTTTTAATTCTGTTTCATCCTCTGCTCCGTTGTTCAATTGAATGACATAACTGCTGCCACCCGCTTCTGAATCAGAAAATGCAAAGTCAACCTTAAGTTCATTGTTGGGAGCATCCAATTGGTCAAAGACAAGACCACCTTTAATAGTCAACTCCTCCAACTTGTCCTTTTTCAATCCAAATCCCACTTCCTGTAGTTTGAGCTTCAGGAAATTGAAATCAATTGTCTGATCACCGATGTAGTTGAATTTGAATTTTTCATCGGCACCTTCATAAGAAATGGCAATGCTGGAAAAATCTTCACTTTCAGCCCCCAAAATCTTGAACTTGGCAGCGCCTGAGGCACTGACTGTATAATCCTCTCCAGCCCCTTTGACAACATTACAGGTAAGGACAATATCCTTGAGAACAAGCGGTTCAAAGGTGAAAAGCTGGTCTATGGTTGAATTGATGGCGATGCTGTAATTTTTATCAGCCTGATCAATTTCCGCATGGAAGTTCAATTCGTTACCATCAAATTCAGGCAATTGTGTTTTGCCTTTCAATTCCCCTTTTTCAAAATCATCATTGAGTAGTTCAAGGGATAATTCCTCCAAAGCAAGTTGGAAAATGGTAAAGTCAAATTGCTCTTGGGTGATATCCTGGTTCAAGCTGAACTCAAATTTCTTATCATTCCCGGTTTTGCTGTATTCAAAACTCGTGGCAATGGTATTGCTGCCATCTCCCAGCTCGGGCCACTTGAGCTTTGCTGTGCCAGTACTATTCTGGACCTCATCATTTATCACATGAATGGTGAATTGAAAGTCTGACAGTTCAAAGCCTTCTATTTTAAGCAGGTCAGCTTCTCCGCTATCTACCTCAAGTCTGAAGTCTGTATTCTCTGATTCATCAAGCTTCATGTCAAAATTGAGGTCATTTTCAAATACAGGCAGGGCAAGTTTTCCCTTTGCACTAAATTCGGTATCCTCAGTACCCATATTTCTGAAAAACCTGATTTCGCTAAAAGTAACCTGAAAGCCATTGTAGGCTTGAGGGCTTAGGTTTCCAGCTGCAATGGTAAAGGTTCTGCTTACGCCTGAATCATCCACTGCCAATGCAAAGTCGAATGGGTTGTCAAGTCCAGGTAGGAAAATACTTCCTGTTCCATTGCTTTGATAAAACTCACTGTCTTGGACCTCGTACAAAAAGCTTCCCATAGTAAGTGTGAATGGGCCGTAGTTGAGAATTGCAGGATCAGCTGTTTTTTCTAGTTTGTACGCTTTCCCATCATTTTCCAGGACGAATCTATAACGTATGCTTCCCTGCATTTCAATAGCAGGTATTTCAACTGTCCCTGTGATATCCAAGTCAGGGGTAGTGATCCCCTCATTGATTTCAAGAATGATCTGATCAAAGTTTATTCGGAAACCATTATTATCCAGCGCAGGTATACTTGACCCTACTGCCCTTATTTGGTATTTACCTTCATCGGGTCCTGATGGGTGAATGAGGTAGCTTACGTTCAGTGTGGAGGTCTGCATTGTGTCAGGCAATTTGAACTGAACAGTTCCTGCAAAATTCTGGATCTTTTGGGAGGCTACTACCAATGATAATGAGATAGGCTGAATCTCAAAATCACCCAAAACCCATTTGCCGCCCGATGCAATCGAAATGGAAAAATCATCGTTTTCAATTTCACCTTCAAAATCGACTCCATTGCCTTCAGAAAAAATCGGTAGCCAAAGTTTACCCTCAATCTCTCCTTCGAAAGACCTGTCATCATAGATTTTGATGATAAGTTTTGCCAAAGAAATCTCGAAATCAAAAAATCCTCTTCTGCCTACAGCTGCCTGAAGACCAATACTCATGTATTTTTCACTGCCTGAGTTTTGATATAGGAATCCCACATCAAGGGCTGTATCTATTCCCGGAACTATCAAAGATCCGGTTCCACCAATACCGGTCAGCTCTTTTTCCCTGATTTCCATTTTAAAATTGGGAGCCGTCAGCGTGATTTCGTCAAATTGCTGATTGGAGACCTGACTAGGATTGTTGGGGATTTCGAGATCGTAGTCGTCTCCCAGTTGATTGAATTCCCAGAAAATCCCGTTGCCACCCGTATTCCCCCTTAGCATCAAATTACCTCTGATAGCTGTTTGGTTGATGTTTCCGTCTGTTTGGATCTCAAAATATACCTGCTGAATGCTCAAATCACCGATAGGGCTGGGGAGCGGAGCAGGGGCCCCTGTTTGCTGGAAGGTGTAAATGCTCCCATTAAAAGTCAATGCTACAGCTGTTCTGTTGGCAGGATCTCCGGAAGAAGTCAAGCCATCGATTTCTATCCAGGCATTGGCATCAAGCAAGTTTTGTGCTTCAGTATGCGTTTCAGGGACAAGGATCTCAAATTTTTCAAAGAAAAACCTGACAGGTCCTGAATGAAATGGCTTGTCTTCCTGGTTATTGGCCCTGAATAATATACTTGAATCGGGATTGAACAGCACTGACCACTCCAATGTATCCCCATTGCTCTCCAAAAAGGGAAAGGTCAGGTCTCCACTGAATGCCGTGCCTGCCTGCGGAATGCCGTTCTGAATGATAAGGTTGAAAACTTTCACTTCCACATCAAAAACCATCAGCTTGGCAGTAGGTAAGGCATCGCTTGAAATGGTGTAAACATCTCCTGATTTGTTCAGGGTGGCCTGAATGGCCTGATCCAATTGCGGTACCTCTGCACGGGCTTCAATATTGAATGCGTTGACTGATGTGCTGGAAAATGTGAGACTTGAGTTCTGTAATGTAAATGAAATACCCAATAAAGATTCGCTGATGGCTTGGGTTTGCGTAATGTTGAATTCTCCCTCAGCGGTTCTTTCAATACGGAATGGGATTTTTTTCGCTTCCTCTTCGATATCACTTTTAAGTCCAAGAAGTAATGCCTCCGCAGATATCAAAAAATCCTCAAGCTCAGCTTGGGCTTTCTGGATTTTGATCTCAATATTTTCTATGGCAGCCAAGACCTCGGCCATTCTAAACTGTAATCCTTCCTGCCCATTTTGTATAACAATTCTGATTTTGGCTATGCCTGCTTCCTGAATTTCAGAAACCTCCACAGGAATTTCAAATGGAAGGCTTTCAGTGGCATGCTGAAACTTATCGATAACCAAATGATAGGTTTCCTGGGCAGTAGAAGAGTTGTTTTCTATTTTGTCCAAGAGCTGTTGTAATCCACCTGAACTTAGAAGATCTTCAATGGGAAATTTAAAATTATTACTAGGCATAATTATAAACTTAAAAGTTAGAAGAACAGCTTATCCAAAAATCCGATAAGTTAGAAAGGCTTAATTTAGAGATTATTATGCGGAATGTAAATAGTTGGGGAATGAAATTTTTAAAAATATTAAACTTAAAAAGTTAATAATAAAAGATTAAGATTTTAATTTTAATTAAAAAAATAGAATAATGTATTGTACAATTTAAAGACTATGTTTGACCATTTTTATTGGATAAAATCAGAATGAAAGTCATTAACCAGTAAATCAATAAAATAATTGAATAATTATAATTTAAACTTGCTAGAAATAGCGAAATTATGAAAAGTACCGGGAAACCTCCGTACGGTATCACAAATTTGAAAGTCGCATAAAAAGTTTTGTCCTTGATTTTGGGCTGGAATTTTTTCCAGATCAGGTATAAGGGAAAGATAAAAAGCTTCATTAAAAAATTGGCAATGGGGGTACTTTCAGGCGTTTTTACTTTTTCCTCCTCTAGGAGCGAGCCTCCATCAACCGCTCTTTTTACCAATTGAGGGTTTGTCAAAGGAATCCTTTCCTGAATCAGCTTACTGAGATTGGTTTCATAATTATCTTCGGGAACCTGACTGATCAATGGATCCATCCTTTTTAATGTTTCCTTCATCAAGGTATCATACTTTGGATAGAATTCAGCGGCAGGAAAGGCTTCCCCAAAGTAAATACTCACATATGATCCAGACCTGGAATGGGCAGAATAATTGATCCCAACAGGAAGAATCATCAGGTCTAAATCCTGCTTGGATTCCAATGCCTGATAAGCAATTCTTGCAAATCCCTTTTTCAAAGGCCTTAAAGTTCTTTTCATGCTGTGTCCTCCTTCTCCAAAAATCAGAATGGATCCTTTGTCATGAAGGATTTGGACACTCTTGCTGAAGGTATGCTTGTTTTTCTCCATATTATCTACGCCATCTCTGATCCTGTAGACAGGTATCATCCTGATATAATCCAAGATCTTGGCGATGATCGGATTTTTGAAAACCGAAGCTCGGGTAAGGAAGTGAGGCTTGAGTCTGGTATGTGTTGCGATCAGGAGTGGGTCAATCAAGGCATTTTGATGGTTGCACACGATCAGTACTGCTTTTCCCTTAGGGATATTTTCTTTTCCATACACAGTCACCTTTTGGTAGTAAAGGTGTAAGGCTATCCGGACAGAAATGCGAAGAAAAGAATTAAAAAGATTTTTCATCTACATTAAAATTATGAATTGATGGCAGGAGAAAGGTTTTTTTCTGAATAATTTTTCCAAATAAAGGCTATACCCATTCCAGAGATAATGTGCCAAATCCCCCACCATGCAGCAATAATGGCCATCCCACCCAAGCCTTCGAAGTATGTGAAAATCAAGACCAATGCCAGACCCGAATTTTGAATACCCGTTTCTATGACAAGAGTTTTGGTATCTGCTAAAGGAAGCCTGCCAAGTTTGGCTAAGGTAAAGCCGGAGGACAACGCCACCATGTTATGTGCAAACACCCAAAGAAAAATAAAACTGATAAACTCAAGAAAGAGGTTGTAGTTGCCAATAAATGCGATCAGGACAAAGCCCGCAAAAATCAGGATGCTGATGGGTTTTAGGATTTTGGTGGCTTTTCCAGACCAATTTGGGTAATGATGACTGATCAACATTCCACATACTAATGGAATTCCCAGAATAAGGGCTACAGTTTGGAAGACATCAGCATAACTCAGTGAAATTTCTCTAAGCAATAAGGAAGCAGGTTCATAGAAACCTGACCATAAGGCGAAATTGAAAGGGGTCAAAAAGATCGAAAATGCAGTGGAGAATGCTGTTAAGGAAACGGAAAGTGCTGTATTGCCATTTGACAAATGGGTCATAAAATTAGAAACATTCCCTCCGGGACAGGCGGCCACCAAAAACATTCCCAAAGCCACAGACGGTGGAGGCTGGATCAGGCTGACTAAAATTAAGGTAAGGAAGGGAAGAAAGAAAAATTGTGAGGCAATACCCAATACAAAAGCTTTGGGATTTTGACCTATGTATTTGAAATCTCTGATCTTCAGGTCCAAAGCCACTCCAAACATGATGATTGCCAATGAAATATTGAGCAACAAAAGGGAGTCCTGATTGAAGTTCAGGTTACTCTGGTCAAGGTTTTCCATCATAGGTGAGATACTTATCCCAGAAAGGTAAACAGCAGGCCTGAAAATGGCAAATGAATAGGTACTAAACCTATAGGAATGACGTATCTTCCGAAGCTTCTTTGGTCATCTCTTCGGCAACCTCTTTCCCCAGGTAATTGTCAATCAGGTAATGGCCTAAGTACAAAAGTGGCGTCAGTAAGATAGCAACCCCAAACTTGTATATGTAATTGATGATGCCAACTGAAACCACCTGGGCCCAAGACCAGTTGCCAAAAATATAAAAAGCAATGCCCAATACTACGAATGAGTCAATAAATTGGGATACCAAGGTAGATCCTGTTGCCCTAAGCCAGATCATTTTTGGGCCTGTAATCTTTCTTAGCTTTTGGAAGACAAAGACATCGATCAGCTGACCCAGTAAAAAGGCAACCAAGGAACCTATGATGATCCCCAAGCCTTGCCTGAATATTACATTGAAAGCATAGTCTATGTTAAAATCATTTCCATCTACATCTGGCGTATTTACCTCCAACCAAAATGGGGCAGGAGGGAGCCTGGTAACCCCAACAATCACAAAAAAGATGTAGGCAATAAAAAACGCAGTAATAAAACTTATTTTCCTAACTCCTTTTTTGCCATAATATTCATTGATGATATCCGTGGTGATAAATACGATAGGCCAGATGACAGCACCGGCAGTTAGATTGAAATCGAGAACATACTCTCCAAAAATGGTCCATCCTGCAGGATTTAAACCCAAAGTGTATTCCCCGGAGAAAATTTTAACCCCGATAATTTCAGCTAAAATTGCATTGGTAAGGAAAATCCCACTTAGAATGATGAAAAGGTTGGTCTTTTTGGATTGAAATTCCCGCCTATCTAAGGGCTGCTCCATATATCCGTTTTAAGTCTATACAATAAGTTTCAGTCAATTGAATAAGTAATACCTTCTTCACTGAGATATGTTTTGGGAAATTCTTCTTTGGCTTCTTGCAAAAGAGAGGATAAATCAAGGTATCTCGTAGAATAATGGCCTATCAATAACCTTCCCACTGAAGCAGATTTGGCAATTTTACCAGCCTGAGCAGCAGTAGAATGGAAAGTTTCTCTGGCCCTATCCTCATAGTCATTTCCAAAGGTAGCTTCATGGTAAAGTAAATTGGAATGCTTGATGTAAGGCACTATTTCTGGATCAAAACAAGTGTCTGAACAGTAGGAATAAGCCCTTGGGGTTTTGGGCGGATGTGTATATTCCCGCAGGGAATAAACCACATTGCCATTTTCACCGGTATAGTCCTTACCATTTCTTAAACAATTGATGGCTTCTACAGGTATTTTCTTCTCCTGTAGTTTTTCTTTTACCAGGCTTCTAAACCTGATTTTTTCCTCCACCCTGAATCCTGTACAAGGTATTCGATGTTTGAGCGGGAAAGAGAATACTTTGAAATTACTTTCCTCAAGGATAAGCTTGGGAGTCTCTGGATCTGTGACTACAAAACGGAGCGGAAAATTGAGTTTGGTATTGGAGTGTTTGAGCTGCACGGTCAAAATCTCATCCAGTCCAACCGGACCGAATATGGTCAATAGTCTGGTCCTCTTGTGTAATTGAAAACTGGAAATCAAACCCATGAGACCCAAATAATGGTCCCCATGCAGATGGGAAATTAAAATAAAATCAATTTTAGAAAAACGGAGCTTGAACTTCCTCAACTGAATCTGCGTGCCTTCTCCGCAATCCAACAGCAAATAGCTGTTGCCAATCTTAAGCAATTGGGAAGTTTGATTCCTGCCATGGGCAGGAATCGCTGAATTGCATCCTAAAACGGTGACCTCAAATTCCAAAATTAATCTTCCTCCTCTTCTTCACCAGCTTCTATTTCATGGATAAAGATGGCTTCTGCAGCCTCCTCCAAAGTGTCAACAATATTGAATACTTTGTCCAACATGGAGATTTTGATCAGCTTCATTACATGATCCTGAGGGTTTGATATGATGAAAATCCCGCCATTTCTGGTATATTCCCTATTGCCAACCAAAAGTGCGCTAAGCCCACTGCTGTCCGCATATTTGACCTGACTCATATCCAATACCAAGTTGTGATAGCCTTCAGCCTGCACGGTAAGCAACTCTGATTTCAATACTGGAGAAAGTGCTGAATCCAACTTTTCTTCCATGGGCGTGAACACTACATATTGTTCCTTTTTGTCTACTGTATATTTCATGTGTTTATAATTTATTTTTCAGAGGTCATAACTTGTCCCGGTTTTTCGGGATAGCCTGTCCCGACTTTCGGGAGAATCTTCGCATGGTTTACAATCATCCCAGTGT
>NZ_REBN01000257.1 GCF_007692705.1 Mongoliibacter sp. | reverse complement strand
AGGTTGTGTGTATTTGAAGAAACTTTATGAACCTTTGCCAGACTGATGGCACTTTCCTTCAGAAAGTGGATATTAAATGATACTGCTAAGCCCTTATCCATAATTGTACACTTTTAAAAGATTCCCTATTCATATTAAAAAAATCCGCGATTTTCGCTTAGAAGTATTTCATTGGTAATATCATATGGGGATGGAGGCTTAAATCAACTCCATAAAAATTCCATATGAGTATCAACTAAAAAACATAATCTTGCCCTTATTCAAAATGCTAGCCTGGGTGATATAATCACCGAAAAGCATTTTTTATTTTGATACTTCAGTTTTTCAACTTTGTTAAAGGTACGATATTTAGCCTGAGTAAATTGTGTTTATGATATATATCATATCTAATAAAATGCTTTTTATTTACAGTTTGAAAAATATGGCATTTTGATATACAACCGGACAGAAGTATTGAGATCTTATCTTTGGGTGAGATTTTTCTCCCGAAATACTGAAGGAGTCATACCTGTTTCCTTCTTAAAGGACTGGAGGAAAGTGGATCTGGATTTGAACCCGGCTTCCATGCCAATCCCTTCCAGGGAAAGGTTTGACCACTTTTTGGTATAGATGTTTTTTTTATGTAGTTGACCTTGTATTTATTGATTAGGCCATCAAAATTTATTTGGTATACCGTGTGGATAACCAATAATGTTGACTACTAATACACTTTTTATGTATAATGCCCTACGCTTCACGCTTTTTCTTCATTTTCATCCGGCAGCTGTGTCCGTCAGGAAAAACTTGATTAAAATCAAGTATGGTCACATCTCTATCATTTGACTGTAAAACAAATACATGTGGACGAAACCTTTTTACGTTATGCATAATAGGGGATCAACGTATAAATTGAATGGTGGAAGTATGACTAAATATTTCTAAATCAATTTTTCCCGGAACTTATTGGAACCCTATACCTGCACATGTTTTTTCTCTCTATTTAAAAAAGAATAGGAGTTACCAGCTCCATCCCATAGTAGTTTGCCAAATATAATCCAATGAGCGAGAAGGTTGAAAAGGTTGATTATCATAGTTTAGGGTAAGTCCGGTCTTGATGTAAAAATCCAAAGGTAAATCATAGCTGATATCCAGTCTGTAATCAACCCTTATCCTATTCTCTTGGGTTATGCTCGGATAAACGAAGATATTGGTAAGCAAATCCAAATCCCCTAAATCAAAAATATTCAATTCGGAAGCAATCCATGCTTCTGCACTCCTTCGGTCCATTGATTCCCCTACAAAAGTTTCATTATTAAAGGATGCCCCGCCAAAAACTCTCCAATACATTGCGTTTGATTTAAAAAAATCCCTGCCACCTCCTACAAGGGTGTTGACCCGCAAGTCAATTAACTGTTCTGTATTGTAAAGGTGTTCGATCCTGACCAAAGTAAACCATGTACTTTTTGGAAAATAAAGGGCGGTCAGGTTTCCATCTCCACGACGAATGTCTTCAACCTCGTCCCGGGAAGTTATCAATTGATTATAAGAAGCATCAAAAGACCATCTTTCGGCTATATACCCAACATTGCTTCGAGTAGAAAATTGCCTTTGATTTTTGGCTCTGGTTAAGGTAAATCCTAAATCGATACTTGCACTTAACCTATCGAGAAATCCCCTATCAATGGATTTTATGTATAAAATATCCTCTAAGGGAAAAGTGATCTTCTCATTATTTTCAGAATTTACTTCCAAAAATCCTGGATTAGGACTACTGATTTTTCCAAAAATTCTACCACTAGTCTTAGCGGCAGTGATAAATAAGGATTCGGAGTGGATTGAATGTACCTCTGCCCATTTGACCTGGAAGTCGGCTTTACTAAACGGAGTTTTCACCACCAAAACTCCTCTTTCCATTGACTTGATCTCACCCAAAAGGTAATGATTGTTTTGCATGACGATAGAATCGTTTTGTGCGTAGATTTTGGTCCCCGCTAATAAAAGAATAAAGAGGAAGGTTTTTTTCAGATGGCTTTTCATGTGTTATAAAGGCTTTTTAAGATCTCATGCCCGCCTATCGGCAAACATAGATCTCGTAGGGTTGATAATTATCTTTGTACTTCGCTTCCGAAATGCCCTATTTCAAATAAGTTTTAATGGAAAGCTGAATTAATAAATTTTATTAGTTGTACATATATCATAGGCTCATGACAGGTTATTTCCCGTGTAATAGGGAAACTCCAGGGTGATTTTTGGGTAAGATTTTGGATAACGGCACTGGGATGATGAGAACTAATCGACGACAGATGAGCTGTGAAACAACTTTAGAAATTTTTCCGAACAAGGATAGTATCATGGTAAACGCAGCAAGTTGTTTTGAGCATTGTTAATCAATAAAAGAGCTCCAAGTTGACAGATAAAATGGGTAAGGTGGCACTGACAAGCGTCAGATAGTTAAGATAACCCACATATGAGATGTCCTTAAAGATGAGTTCATGGCTTAAACGCAGCACACCTTTTTTAAGAACATACCAGTTCATTTCCAGAACCAATTCAGATGGAGTGCCGTAGCTCGGTAGAAAAGCCGGGAAGCAGAAAACGACCTTCTACGTTTTTCAACTCAATGCGATCTTCATATACACCCTGATCAGCACTTCACCTTCGCCGTTCTAGTGCGAAAGTGAGACGGGTATCGCCTTGTATGGGTATGTACCTGAACTGAACATTTCGGAATAAGACCATTCCATTAGGCTCCCAATATTCTATGGAATATGTGGGAAATATCTATGTCCATAAATGGGCCCCAGTATTGTCCAATACCAAATTTTCCCGACTCAACATGGGCGTGTCGCAGTCGAAAAGTAGTCTACCCGGCATCCGCACCAGTTCCGAGCATTTCGTATTCAAACTGAGTCTTTAATTCGCCTAGTTCAGTGGGAAACGAAGTTTTGAAACCCAATCGTATCTGTCGAACTGATGAGTAATCCTTACCATCATTACCAAACTCATTTTCAAAAGAAGTAAGCTTAGTAGGACGAATGATATCAAATCAATCAGGATGGATTTGATTAAAATTATACCTGACGTCCATCATGACAAAGACCTATTTCTACTTGATCTTTAAGATAATTTGATCAAATGTAAAGGAGACATGGGTCTGGATCAAAAACCGGATAAGTTATCCTGATTAGAATTATAAAATAGCGCAACTTGATGTGGAAATGGAAAAGTTTAAAGAGGCTTTAGCTAGGGTTGAGGATTAATTTCCCGAAATACTGAAGGAGTCATACCTGTTTCCTTCTTAAAGGACTGGAGGAAAGTGGATCTGGATTTGAACCCGGCTTCCATGCCAATCCCTTCCAGGGAAAGGTTTGACCACTTTTTGGCATGAATGTTTTTCTTGATGTAGTTGACCCTGTATTTATTGATCAGGCCATTAAAATTCATTTGGTATACCGTGTTGATCGTAGCCGAAAGATGATGTCTCTGGATACATGTATCTTCCACCATATCTTGCATCCGGAAACTACTGTCCAGATAGGGCTTTTTTGTTTCCAGGTATTTTTCAATGCGATAACGGTAGTCACTTATCTGGTCAGCAGATAGTGAAAGGTTACGGTTATCAGTGGTTTGGGAGAGGATTTCATTGGCCAGATTTTCAGATTCTGAGAAGTCAGCTAACCCGTAAAGAATCTGTGGCTGCAAAAACAAGTAAATCAAAATAATAAGAAGTGTAGACGCTATTACTACTGTAAGAAGGTGGTGAATTGAGTAGGATTCATTATTGGTAAATAAACTAACAAGAAGAAGGCTATAGCAGCTAATTAACATCAGTGTAAACCAGTCAAGCCATTGAATGATTTTTTCTTGATATGAATCTAAAATATGATTTTTTTTCGTGTATTGCCTTATGATATAAAATTGGAAACTAAAATAAATCAATCCTATTATGGTTTTTAAAAATGAATGCCATTTTTGAGGTAGAAAACCTTCTTGTAATGCCAGGGAATAATCAGGATCAATAAAGATGATCTCGAGAATATTTATTTTTGTTTCAGCACTTTTCAAAAAAAAAGGTGTTAATTCTACAAAATGAAAAATTGCGGGGGTAAAATGAAGCAAGTCAAAAAAACTAAATTTCACTTCTTCATCCAATACCGTACGGACATATAGATATGCCGCTGGGGCTATGATGTATATAAAAGGACTGGCAGTTCGAAAAAAGTGAGGTACTTTTAGAATAAGCCCACTGGCTATCAATCCACTTACAAACATAAGATAAGCGAAACTAAAAACGCAAACTGCAAGCAGAAAGTTAGCATAAGTGAATTTAGGATTGACTGAAATCAGTATCAATACAATAACTGATCCGAGTAAAAAACCAGAAAAAGATAAAATAACAGCTATGTCTGAACTAATCAATAGCGATTTGTTTAACAGATTGTCGTAGTAAATTATTTGATATTCAGGGGTTATACTTACGCATGGAATGCAACTCATGCACCAAAACCTGACAGCTTAACACTGTTATAAAATTAATAAAATTCACGGTAGATTTATTAAAACAAGCAGAACTAATTTCGGGGTTGCCAAAAAGGCAGCATATAGCAACCAAAATACTTTTACGAATTTGAATGTCCCAGGAGTAGGAGACACCCCTTGCAGTTGCAGGAAGGAAGATTTTAGACAAGACGGTTCGGAGTATTTAAAATCTGGTGTTGTGCTTAATGTTTTTAAACTATTTAGAATTATCCTGCTCATATGGCTTTTCGGATTACGCCTCGTTTTTTCAAGTGGGTTCTGAACCCTACATTTTCTTCATTATTTTAGGAAAATGATTTTTATCTTAACCATGCGAGCCTATGAATAAAGGCTAAAAGGAGATGCCACTGGAAGGGATACCGCCCTAATAATGCTTCGGACATACCTGGGACATTATTTGTCTGCATTTATGATAAAGGAAAAGGGACTGTGCTTTAATTGGCCGTTGGTTTATAACTTCCCTGGATAAATCATCTGGTTTTTGAAGCCTATATCCTTGCGATAATCCCATCCTTGACCAGCTGCTTAACTACTGAATTTGCGAAAGCCTTTGAAAACTGTTTCAAGGAAGAGGGGTTAGCACTTTCTGATTGGCTAGACCATATCATTTCCTCCGATTGAACCTCATATAAATTTGCTTCCAAATAATATTTTTTATCCGTAGTGTAGTAACCATTATCGTACATATAGGGATTGTACATTCCATAGTAAGACCAAAACCTCCCATGATAGCCAAAACCCATCGGCATATAGGCGCTTGTCCCTGGCACATAACGGGTTTCGTTGGTTTGATCCAAAAGCGTGATTATCAGAATAGCCTTACTTCCCAGCTGCCTAATTTCCCCAAGTATTGCCTCTTTATCAGCTTCTTTTGCCTTGAATCCAGGTGGGATAATTTCAAAGCTTCCAGTGGCAGAAATTCCCTGCGCAAGGATCATATCTTCCAAATACGTTTCCACTGTTTGTCTTGCGAGTACATTCTGAGTAAGTGCGGTTACAAATATGCTATTGTACCCACCGGTGGATTTTTTTGGGCTGCTCCAGGATCCAATAATGTTTACACTCGGCGAACAGGACATGAGGACAAATAGGAGTAAGCATACAACTACATAAGATTTATTCATTGTATTTAAATTTTTATTTGGTTACTTGTTTAAAGAAAATTTCTACAACCTCTTCAATATTTTTAAGTATGATTTTTGATTTTTTTGGTAAAGCCTGATGAATGTTTCCCACCCAAACGGCCCGATTTGAGTGATTTTCTACCAAGTGTAGGCTTATGGTACCCTCCTCGTAGGTCCCAACTGGTATTTCTTCTGCCTTCCAGCTGTAAGATCGCTGACCTAAATACATAAAGGGTTCAGTAGCAAGGCTCTTTTCACGGGTACGTTCTTTTTCTTCTACCACGATACCCAAGTTTATTTGAAGATCAGGATTGGTAGAAGACCTACCTAAACCATTTTCTTCTCAATGGATTCTTTAAGGAGGTTGAAGATTAGTTTAAACTCCAGTAGTCCGATTTTTTCAATGTCAAATCGAAAGAAATCAAAGGTTTTATATTTATTCAACTCAAAGTTTCCATACTGATCCCAGTCCATTAGAACAGAACCACTGCCACAGTTGCATAGTACATGGTAAGGGGAAGAGAAAAGGAACGTAGTCTCAGTTTTTTTTAATGGGAGTTGTATTTTATTCATTTGAATTCATCAATAAAGGGGAGCTCTTGCAGGGATAGGTTTCGAAGGGTATTGTGAATATAGATGTCCAGTTGAAGAAATTTTGCAGCATCTCTCGCGGTCGTATTTTTCTTGAATTTTTTGTAGTATTTCTTATGTAGTTTACTCCTGTCTACAGAATTCTTCAAAATAGCTTTTGTGAGAGAATCGGCGATTTCATTGTCAATATTCTCGTAATTGGTGAGGTATTCGTTGATCAAAAGAATGCGTTCCCTCGCGAGTATCTGTCGCTCTCCTTCATATTGCTGGTAGATTGTCCAAAAGCCAGGTGACAAAGATTCAGGCAGATCCATTACAGCCTGTACCAGTTGTTTTTTTTCCATTCCAAATTGTGCTTGCATAAGAGTGATCTCATCGTCAATGCCCTGAGCAAAAGCCAGGCTGCCAAGTAAAAAACTGAAAAGGAAAATGAGTGCTGATTTTTTCATGATAGTGTGATTTATATTAATGCAAATTTTATGAACTATTTTTTATTTTAATTGGCGGAAAGTTCTTTTTGAGAGGATCGAATCATTCCATTCGGGGTTAATATCCGGAGTTAGGCGTCTCATGAATATCTTTCTTTTTTAGTTTATTCATAAGGGATCCGTAAAACCAATCCTCCATCAAACCCAAATTGGAACATGCTGGAGTAAGAGCTCAATCCAGCCCCAGTGCCCCCAGAACCAAAATATAAGCTTCCGCCCATTGATTGGACTGCAGAAAACAGCGATGCTTGTGCACGGAAGGCCAAGTTATTACTAAGCGTTAAATTTATTCCTCCCCGAAAACTATAGGCAAACCGGGTAGTAGAACGTTCGTTATTAGTATCAGGATTTGTCAAGGAAAAAATACCCATCCCAAGGCCAAATCCGGCGAATGGTTCCAACTGTTCATTTATTGGGAAATAGCGAGTACTATTCACCATGAGCCAATTTAGCCGCAGATCAAAATCAGCTTTTTGGAGTTGTCCACCGGAATGGATAATGTCACTGTACCTCGTTGGGGCATTGGTGTTTTGCCTAAGGTACTGTATTTCTATTCCGCCAATTTCCGGAATTACATATTCTATACCGCCTCCCCAGCGGGCTCCGTCTTGAATTTGCCCACTGTAGTATGAACTACTTGAATAGTAAGAGTCTACCTTGTCTTTAAAGACATATCCTCCATAGGTATTTACCCTGATTTCCTGGCTAAAACTTGACTGAGTGATCAGAATACAAATAGCAACGAGTAAAATTTTCTTATTTAATAAATTCATCATAAGACAATTGCTTTTTTCAGTGAGTATTGTAGAAATCATTCTATTGGACCTCCTCCGGAGGCTTTATAAAATTGGACATAGGCAGAAAGTAGTGATTGCTGAAGCTGTACCAATGCAAGCTCTGCATCAAATGCCTGCCGTTGTGATTCCAAGACCTCTAAATAGCTGGTCACTCCCTGTGAATACCGCTCTCCGCTTAGAAATTGAGCACTTAATGCCGATTTTTTTCTTTCCCGGGCAGCAAGTAATTCCTGATTCAGTGTGGAAATTCCCACTTTAATATCTTCCATTTCTCTCAAGGCGTTTAATACTCTGTTTTCGTAAGCAAAAAGCTGTTGGTATTCCTTACTTTGTTCGATATCTACCCTTCTTTTTAGTTGCCCCCAAAAAAACAAGGGACCCATAAGTTGCCCACCAATGTTCCACAAAGGATTGGATAAATCCCATTGCCGAAAATCATCTGTGATGATTCCAAGGGTTGCATTTAGGCTAATACCAGGAAGTCTATTTGCGATGGCTGCCCCTAATTGTGCATTTTGCGCCATTAGCTGAAATTCAGCTTCTAGAATATCGGGCCTGTTCTTAAGTAAATCTACCGGTGAAGATTGGTTCAGGTCCATTTCGGTGCGCAGCTCAGGCAGAGAATGGCTCTTTGGTAGTTTTGTTGGGTTCCTTCCTACAAGAAAATTGAGTGAATTTTCCAGTTGAACGGATTTTCTCCGGAATTTTGGTACTGAACCAGCAGCGATATTTTTCAAGATATTGGATTGCTCCACATCGGTTTGCTGGATTATCCCTTTTTCAAATCTGGCCACGATGATTTGGTGCATGCTATCCCTCAAGGCAAAGTTCCGTTCGGCAATTTCGAGTTCTTCTAGGGCCTGCAACCAATGAAAATAGGTGGTGGCCACATCGCTGATTAAGGAAAGCTGCATACTTTTCAGTCCATGCTCACTTGCCAATAAGCTATACCTTGCGGCATCGGATAAATTTCGTAACCTTCCCCAAAAATCAATTTCCCAGTTTAAACCAGTCCCTGCTATAAATAGCTCATTGGTCTGACCAATCTGGTTGAAAAGGAAATTACCTCTATCAGCGGACACCTGTGCACCAATTTTGGGTAACATTTCAGCATTTTGAATCCTAAGAGCATACCGATTCTGCATTATCCGTTCTGCAGCAATGCCAACATTTCGATTATATCGCAAGGAGGTTCGAATCAATGTATCCAGCAAGGGGTCGTCAAAGAGGCTCCACCATTCCAGATTAGCATCTCCTACTTTTTCCAAATCCAGGGTATTAATGTTATCCGTTCCGGCTTGTTGTTCTTCCTCAAGTGTAGCGTTATAAGTTGTAGGAATGGGTACATCCACGCCCTTATAGGATTTACCTACTTTGCAGGCGCAAAAAAGCAGAACCATGAGAATGACTTGAATAATTGTTTTCATGCTTCTGAAGGATTTGTAGTTTCAGCTAATGCCCTTTTTTTCTCATAATTAAAGAGTTTCCCAACCATGACGAAAAGCATGGGGTAGAGGAATACTCCCAAAAAAGTAGCCATCCCTATCCCGCCCAGAAGTGCCATTCCCATTACCTTTCTTGCTTCTGCTCCTGAACCAGAAGCCAAAATCAAGGGTAGGATTCCCAGTATAAAGGAAAAAACGGTCATCAATATGGGGCGGAATCTAAGCCGTGCAGCTTCAATCGCCGAATCAAATAGCGATAAGCCATCATCAAATTTCATTTTGGCAAACTCCACGATCAATATGGCATTCTTAGCCGCCATGGCGATTAGGAGGATGAGGGAAATCTGTGCAAAAATATTGTTTTCAAAACTCAAGCTGAACGCACGGGCTACCGTCAGCAATAGAAAGGCACCAAGCAAGGCAAAGGGTGTTCCCAGCAGAATGCTTAAAGGCAGAGACCAGCTTTCGTATTGAGCAGCCAAAATCAGAAAAACCAAAAAGAAGGAAAATGCGAAAATGAGTCCTGCCGAACCGGAAGCAGCTTTTTCTTGAAAACTCATCCCACTCCAGCTAAATTCCATATTATCCGGCAACACTTCTCTGGCCACTTCCTCCAAGGCTACCAGTGCCTGGGTGGAAGAGTAGCCGGTAGCAGGAATTCCTGTAACTTCAGCTGTTCGAAACAGGTTAAACCTATTGGTATATTCCGGTCCACTGACCTCTTTGACATTTAGAAATGTACTTATAGGCACTGATTCTCCGGAATTGTTTTTGACGTAGAAAAGGTCCAGTCCTTGTTCGTTTTGACGGTATTCCGATTCCGCCTGAATATAAGCCCTATAAGTTCTTCCAAATTGGGAAAAATCATTGACATAGGCACCGCCCAAAAAGGCACCAAAGGTTTGATATAACTCCTGTAGGTTTACACCTGTTTTCAACACCTTATCCGTATCCAGCTCTATGAACCGTTGGGGGACAGAGGCTTGATATTGTGTGGAGGCACGTGCAATTTCTGGTCTCTGTAAAGCAGCTGCAATGAATGCCTGGGACTGTTGGTAAAGGTATTGTGGGTCTTCACCGATTTTGTCTTGGATCATTAAGCTGAAACCTGCACCAGATCCTAATCCGGGTATTGCCGGTGGTCCAAAAGCAAAGGCCACTGCATCTTTGATTTCCCCAGAGAGCATGGCATTGATTTTTTGTGCTACCAGCTTTGCAGTCTGATTACCACGATCGTCCCAATCCTTTAGCGAAAGGAACATAAAAGCTGAATTGGTGCTAAGGGCATCTGCCAATAAATTATAGCCAACAGCAGTAGAATAGGTTTCTATCTCTGGGATTTCTTTCAGAATTCCTTCTATCTTTTTTGCCACCTCGTCAGAGCGTTGCAAGCTTGCTGCATTAGGCAATTGAACACTCAAAAACAAGTATCCCTGATCTTCCTCAGGTATAAATCCCCCTGGTAATCTGGATCCAAGAATCCCTGCTGCCAAAACGGTTATCAAAATGAAAACAGCGCCCCGTTTTAATTTCCCTGAAACCACTGATGTGAAGGAGGTATAAGAAATAGTGCTTTTATCAAATGCACGATTAAAATTATTGAAAAATCTACCCAACAAGCCCTTATTTTCTTTGGCTGGATCCCTTGGCTTTAAGAGCAGTGCGCACAGTGCAGGAGAGAGGGAAAGTGCGTTGATGCTGGAAATAATTACCGATACAGCGATCGTGATGGCAAACTGCTGGTAGAGTTTCCCAGTAATGCCTGGAATTCCAAGAACCGGAACAAAAACAGCTACCAACACCAAACTAGTGGCTATAATAGGGGCAGTAACCTCTTTCATGGCTTCGGTGGTCGCTTTTTTCACACCCATCCCGCCTTCCATTTTTACTTGGACTGCCTCTACCACCACAATAGCATCATCAACCACAATACCTATGGCCAAAACCAACCCCAGTAGCGACAGTACGTTTATGCTGAATCCAAGTAAAGGAAAAAGCATAAAGGCCCCTACCAGCGAAATAGGTACCGCAAGGGTCGGGATTAGTGTAGCCCGCCAATCCTGGATAAAAAGGAACACGACCAATATTACCAGAATAAGCGCAATGATAAGGGTTTCCACAATTTCATTGATCCCTGCAATGATGGGCTTGGTAGCATCCAGTGAAATCCCATAATCAATCCCTTCCGGGAATCCCTGTGACAAAGTTTCCAATTCTTTTTTCACATCTTCTGCCACCTGCACTGCATTGGATCCGGGTGACTGGTAGATGGAAATAAGAGCTGCATCCGTACCGTTGGTACTGGTGAAAGCACTATAGCTTTCCGTTCCCATCTCTACCCGTGCGATGTCCTTGAGCCTTACCTGAGACCCGTCCGGATTACTTCTTATTATGATTTCCTTAAATTCAGCTTCTGTTTGCAGACGATCCGGCAGCCGTACTACATAAGTGAATTCTGTTCCAGGTGGTGCTGGTTCAGCCCCCAGTTTACCTCCGGGGACAATGGTGTTTTGCGCACGGATGGTCTGAGTGATTTCACTGACGGTGATGCCCATGTTGGACAACTTATCGGGTTTTACCCAGATCCTCATGGAATAATCCGACGCACCGATCACATTCACCCTGCCCACACCAGGTATCCTAGCCAATCTGTCTTTGATATTGATCATCGCATAGTTACCCAAAAATTGCTGATCATAACTTTGGTTGGGAGAGGTGAGCGATACCAAAAGTAGCGTGTTGGACATGGACTTTTCAGTGGTAACACCCATTCGTGTGACTTCTTCAGGGAGCTTGGCCATGGCAGATGATACCCTGTTTTGGGTAAATACCGTGTTCATATCCGGGTCTGTTCCAACATCAAAGGTGACCTGAATGGCCATGGTGCCATCATTGGAGTTGGTGGACTTCATATAGATCATGTTTTCCACTCCGTTGATTTGTTGTTCCAGCGGTGCGGCCACAGACTGCTCCACCGATATGGCATTGGCTCCGGTGTATTTGGCACTGACTCTTACCACAGGAGGAGTAATATCGGGGTATTGCTCAATGGGCAAGGTTGCCAAGGACACCAGTCCAATCGTGACAGTGATAATGGAGATCACAATAGCCACAATGGGTCTTCTTACAAAAAAGTGATGCTGTAGTTGACTCATTGGTTGAGGGTGTTGAATTGGACGATTTCAGGAGTTACTTTCTGACCTGATTGAACGGCCATCAAACCCTCCAATAATATTTTCTCGCCTTTGACCAGTCCTGACGCTATTACAAAAAGATCCTGAAACTCAGCTAAAATCTCCACGCGTTTTTTCGTTACCAGGCCATCGTCTCCTACTGCAAACACATTGTAAAAGCCCTGAAGCTCGACCACGCAACGCTGCGGAACAAGTAATGCCTGCTCCAAGATATCCACAACGGTTTTCACTCTGGCGAATTGGCCGGGTCGGATCAAACCATCAGGATTAGGGAATATGCTTTGAATCAAAATGGTACCTGTGCCTGGATCCACATTTCTGTCCAGAAATGTGATTTTTCCTGTATAGGGAAATTTCTCTCCGTCCGCCAGGAACAATTCAAGAGGATGACTGACTAGGTTTATACCCTCTTCCCCATCCCGAATAAACTGTTTATAAAAAGTGATATAGTCTTTTTCATTTAAAAAAAATTCCACCACGACACTGTCTGTTTTAGAGATGGTATTCAGAATAACAGGGTTGGGGCTTTTCCCAACATATTCTCCCTCCTTGGCTTTTGTCTTTCCGATGATACCGCTGATAGGAGCGCGAATTTGGGCATAACTTAGGTTAAGTTTCGCCAGATTTAAATTGGCCTCTGCCGCCTTGACGGCATCTATTGAAGCATCCCTGCGGGCTGTTGCTGCATCCAGATCCCTCTTACTAATGGCGTTGATCGCAACTAAAGGCTCAATTCTTGCAAGTTCATTTTCGGCATTTACCAAATTTACATTGGCCTCAGACAGTATACTTTCTTCTCTGCTTACATTGAGGCGAAAGGGATTATCATCGATACTGTACAAGAGTTGTCCTTTTGAAATGCTGGTTCCTTCGAGAAAATGAAGCTTCTCGACAAAACCATCCACTCTGGCACGAATAGGTATGTCAGCTTTTCCATATACCTGCCCTACAAACTCTTTAAATATAGGAACCTTTTGTTCTATTACTTCTACCGCCTTAAATTGTGTTGTAGCTGTCTCCGTTACAGTTTTTTCTGAGCATGACGCCAAGAGCAAGTAGCAGGTTAAAGACAATAACGGAATGTGCTTTCTCTTCATATTTTTTACATAATTTAATGCTGATTTAAACTTTCATTTCCAGCATACTACACTTAATTCAATGACGAAATGCCTTGAGCTTTTTTAGACCCTCAAATAGCTATTGACTTTACCGGTACTAACCCATAGTATTTTTCTGGATGGAGGTAATCTAAACTTCATCTAATCAAGGCAATGATTTCAAATCATTCCCCCCCGTTCTTTTGTCTCATCTACAATTTGGAAGAGATGCATATTAGATTGTACCTTCAAGGAGTAGAGCCTTTTTATCTGATATCTTTCGGTTCATTATTTTTTAGTAAATAGAAGGACACCGTTAAAATTTTATATAGATATATTTTATCTACAATTAGTTTCCCACAAAGCTAAACCAGACATGGATCAGGATAGAAATCTGCTGCTGTTAACTTGATCAGAATTATAAAACAGGGCAACTTGGTTTAGGAATAGAGCAGTTTTCAAAGAATTATTTCAGTTTTTGACTTCAGAAAAATTATTTATTCTAGAAAATGGGAAAGAACCACTGCTACGACTAAAAATTGCAGACACCACAAAACTTTCTATGGATAGATTAGATCTGTACAGAAAATGATCAGGCCGATAATATTACGTATTATTAGATCTTTTTAATAAACATAACAAAGAATATATTTACGGCCGCCCAACCAAAATAACCTATGTTTAAGCGAATAATTAAGATATCCGGCATCATTATTTTTGTACTTATAGCTATTTGTTCTGCCATATATTTCCTTTGGTTTAATCCTGAGGATCCAAGTATATCAGCAGAAGATAGGGCCAGCATTTCGCTGATGCCATTGCCCGCTGCACTCAAATTAGGAAAGGGGTACTATGTTTTGCCAGAGGACCTGGGCATTGAGGTAAGTGGCCCTGAAGATGATGTGGTAGTTAAGTCAATTGGGAGGTTCAAAAACCAAGTATTTGACAATACCGGAAAGACCATTTCAGAATCAGGAAAAGGAATGAAAGTGGTTTTCAAAAATAAGGTTGATCACATTCAGCCTGTACATACAGATGAATCTTATTCACTCAGCATAGGGAAAGGTGGAATTGAGCTGAAAGCGGAAACAGGATATGGAATAATAAGAGGACTGGAAACCCTGAAGCAACTGATGGTAGTTGAAGGCAGGGAGTTTTATTGGCCTTATGCAGAAATCAGTGACAGTCCCAGATATCCTTGGAGAGGATTAATGATTGATGTTTGCAGGCATTGGATACCCAAGGAGGTTATTTTAAGAAATTTAGAAGCCATGTCTGCTGTGAAATTGAATGTTTTTCACTGGCATTTAAGCGAACATCAGGCATTTAGGGTGGAATCAAAAGTCTTTCCAAAACTTCATGAATTGGGTTCAAGAGGGGAGTATTACAGTCAGGACGATATCAGGGAAATAATAGCTTTTGCAAGGGATAGAGGCATCAGGGTAGTGCCAGAGTTTGATATTCCTGGTCATGCCACCAGTTACCTGGTGGGATATCCTGAATTGGGAGCCATGCCTGGTCCTTATACACTGCGAGATAACTTTGGCCTTGCTACGGCAGTTATGGATCCTAGTAAAGAAGAAGTCTACCAATTTTTGGATCAATTTATCGGGGAGATGGCGAAGCTTTTTCCAGATCCATATTTCCACATTGGGGGAGATGAGGTGGATTTTTCAGATTGGGACAGAAATCCCTCTATTGTGGCGTTTAAAAAGGATAACCAAATTGAAAACAACCATGACCTTCAGGCCTATTTCAACCAAAGGGTGGAGGTGATTTTGTCAAAGCACGGCAAAAAAATGGTAGGATGGGATGAGATTATCAACCCAAATCTTCCAAAGGACATTGTCGTTCAGAGCTGGAGAGATCAAAAAACCCTTTTTCAGGCAGTAAAAAGAGGAGTACAAGGTATCCTTTCGGCAGGTTTTTATCTAGACCACAAGCTTCCAGCAGCAAAACATTATGAAGTCAATCCGGATATTTTACCAGGAGCAGTTTCCATAGAACCTGATACCATACTTTGGGAAAATTATGCCATCGACATCAAGGTTGGGGAAAGCCCTATGAAAAGTACCCTGATTTTATATGGTGAGGGAGAAAACTTCCGCGGAGTGTTGGGCCTTATGGATAATTATACAGGTCTTGAAGGTCTAATGAAAGAAAATGAGGAATTGACATTCACCTTTGCTTCCCCATTAGGAAAACTATCCGTAAATGCCATTGCTGATGGGGACAGTATATCCGGTGAGTTTTCGGCTATGTTATTGTCTTTTCCTTTTAAAGGAAAAAGGATTGGTTCAGATAAAATGCCCGGTACAGTTGCTCCCAAAGTAGAAAAAATGGATCCATTAACAGAAGCTGAAAGAATGCTCATTCTTGGAGGAGAGGCTGCCATGTGGTCGGAGTTGGTGGATGCAAATACAATAGATTCCAGAATTTGGCCAAGAACTGCTGCTATTGCTGAAAAACTGTGGACGCCGCAAGAACTTACTACAGATACAAAGGACATGTACAGAAGATTGGAGATCTTATCGAATGGTTTTGAGAAATTCGGACTCAGGCACCTGTCGTATCCGAATGAACTCGCACAAGAAATTGCAGAAGGAAAAGATGATGGATCATTTATGGTTTTGATTGAGGTGTT
>NZ_REBN01000129.1 GCF_007692705.1 Mongoliibacter sp. | reverse complement strand
TACATATTTTGGGCAAAAAATGAGACCTCTCATCTTTTATTTAGGACGCTATTGATCTAATTTTTATATAGACATGTCCTCGTAAGACTTTGGTATGTAATTTGTTAAGGGAGTCCCTTAGATCACCAAATCCGTTTATTCGGATACCATTACATGAGGAAAACTCTTTTTACAATAATTTATTTGTTGATTTTCACAATCTTCGGAGTTCAGTGTACTTTTTTTGAAAGGGAAGTAAAAAAGGAAAATTTTTGGGAGAACCCAGTCAATTTTGACCTTGACGAAATTGTCAAGAGAGGATTTATCAGAGCAGTAGTTGATAACTCTTCGACCAGCTATTATATCTACAGGGGTAGGAGAATGGGTTATGAGTTTGAGATGCTCAGGAATCTAGCCTCCAGCCTGGATGTTAGGTTGCACCTGATAGTCAAATCAGATATTGATGAGGCATTTCATTTACTCAACAAAGGACAGGCGGATATCATTGCCATGAACCTGGAAATTACCGAAGATAGAAAGCAATATGCTGCTTTTACTGAACCATTAGGGCAAATGGGTACTGTCTTGGTTCAAAAAGACAGAAACAACAAAGTTTCAGATCTTCAAGAGCTTGATAATAGGGTTATCCATATCCGTAAGGATGCGGTATACAAAGCTCAATTGTGTTCACTTCAAAAGGAAAAGGGAATATCTCTTGCCATCATAGAAGAGAAAGGGGACAGTGAGTTTTTTGTAAATAAGGTCGTCAAAAATGAAATTGATTTTACGGTAGTGGATAGGGTAGTAGGTTTGGTCAATGCGACATATTATGATGATCTGGACGTTTCCCTTGAAATCAGCCCCAAATCAGACGTAGCCTGGGCAGTGCGTACCAATGCTTCAGCGTTACAGACTGCCATTAATGACTGGATTTCAAAAAAGAATAAAACAGGCTACATGAACATGATGTACGCCAAGTATTTTCAAAATTCGAAAAACAGTTATTTCAGGAGCAATAGTGCTTTTTCTTCTCTGGCGGGTAATCATATATCCCCTTTTGATGATATTATTCAAAAAGGAGCTGAGTCTCTTGGCTGGGACTGGAGGCTTTTGGCTTCCCTGGTTTACAAGGAATCCAGATTTGACACATCGGCAACTTCCTACGCAGGCGCAGTGGGTTTGCTTCAGCTCATGCCTGTGACCTTGGAGAGGTTTGGGGTAGAAGATCCAAATGATCCCTCACAAAGTCTCATGGGAGGAGTAAATTACCTTCGCTACCTGGATAAATTCTGGAGAGAGAGAATTCCGGAAAGCAATGAAAGGATTAAAGTGATACTTGCCTCTTACAATATTGGTCACGGCCATGTACAAGATGCCTGGAAGCTTGCGATCAAGTATGGTAAAAACCCTCAAAACTGGGAAAGTATCGCTCATTTTCTCAAACTCAAATCAGACCCGGAATATTATCGGGACCCTGTAGTCAATTTGGGCTTCGCCAAAGGACATTTGGCTGTCAGTTACGTGGATGACATCATGATTTTGTATGATTCCTATAGGGTGTTGATTGAGCCGTAATTTATTTGATATTGATGGATATTCACTTTGTGATATTGGTGGATATTTGATTGAAATACGGTAGAAATATTGTTGAAATATGATTGAAATAGAGATTGGTGGATATTTACGTTGTGATACTGAAGGATATTTGATTGTAATACAATAGAAATATTGTTGAAACCTTATTAATTGTTTTTAATTCAACACCGATTGGTGTTGGGAGTTTTAGGACTTTCAGCTTCTTTTTTGTCCTCCGAGTTTCACTCGGGGTAAATACCCTTCGGATTTTAATCCCTGCCGGGGTTTTGGTTCAGTAAGTATTTCAAGCTGTTTACTTTAATCCATTTGAGGAGGCCATCTCAAAAGTCAACTCCCAAAAATTATGTCCAAATCTTATTTACGGTTTGATTTGACTAAGTTTTGTGTCTTGGAGCCTTTGTGGCATTATTAATTCCAGCTACAAAGATACTAAGGGCTTAATTTTAAACAGGAAACCTTCTTTGGAACGTGAATTTGAAAAACGACTTATGAGATATCCTCTTTTTTTATTGTGCTGAATACAGGACAAAAACAGTGGGGATTTTATGAAGGTCAATTTTGACTTTCTTCCAGTCCTTGACCGATTTTGTCTGGATGAATTCATCAGAGCCTGTAAGGTTTTTGGCGATGCACAACTGGGTATCTGGCCTTAAATGGGCAAGAAGGTCATCCAAAAGGTGGTTGTTTCTGAAAGGGGTTTCCATAAAAATCTGGGTCATCCGGTTTTTTTGAGATTCAGCTTCCAGTGTTTTTATGGCCTGAACCCTTTCTTTTTTCTGGATAGGTAAGTAACCATGAAATGTAAAAGATTGTCCATTGAAACCCGATCCCATCAAAGCTAAAAACATGGAACTTGGCCCACTCAAGGGAATGACTTGAATACCCTTAGCATGCGCATAAGTGACAGCGATGGCTCCAGGGTCAGCAATTCCCGGACAGCCAGCTTCAGAAATCACCCCAATGTCTTTTCCTTCAAAAATAGGCTGGATGATTTTCTCCAATTCTGCGGGCCGGGTCTTTTTATCTAAAATCTGGAAATCCAAATTCTCTATGGTAAGTCCCAACCTTAGGCTGCTGATAAACCTGCGTGCTGTTCTCACATTTTCCACCAGAAAATAAGAGGTGTTTTTGATAATCTCTTTGATCTGAGGACTGATGACCGTATCGGCTGTGTTTTCTGCCAAAGGGCTTGGTATGAGAAAAAGTTTTCCTTTTGTCATTTATGTGTGATTTTCAGCAAAGATGCCAAATTATACCAAGGCAGACAAAAGTCAACATGGAACGCAGCTTAATTATTTTCTGGCATATAAGGATTAAAATAGAGGAAATACCTTTTTTCAGCAGTCGATATTCATGGATATTCAATTGATAATGGGATATTATTTTCCGAAAGGCAAGGTGCTGTGGGTAATTTTTTCTAAATTTTTGAAAAATATAATCACCTCAATGATGAAACAACTTTATTTCAAACGGATTCTTTTTATCCTCTTATTATTCACAGCATACAGTGCTGATGCTCAGGAAATCAAAGCCTTGGTAGGCGGGACTTTGATTGATGGCTTTGGAGGCCCTCCTATCAGGAACTCAGTCATTATTCTGGAAGGAGAACGCATCAAAGAAGTCGGTCAAATTGGTTTCCTGAAAATTCCTGAAGGAGCTGAAATCATTTCTACCGAGGGGATGTCCGTGATGCCTGGACTTTGGGACATGCATGTGCATCTGATGATCAATGGGCATAGCAATTATACCCACTGGGACAGTACTTACATAGACATATTTGAATCGGTAATTATGCCCTCGTCAGCGCATCAACTGTTAAGAGCTGGCGTGACAAGTGCAAGGGACTTAGGAGCACCGCTTGAAGCGAGTATCAATGTGAGGGATAGGATCAACAAAGGGGAAATTCCAGGGCCTACCATTTATGTTTCGGGTCCTTTTATACAAAAGGAACCCTACCCAGGGACAAAGGCTTTCCGATGGGGGGTGAATGGTGCTGCGGATGCCAGAGCGAAAGTAAAGAAATTAGTGGATGCCGGTGTGGATATGATCAAGTTGATTGACCATGACGAAATGACTTTTGAAGAAGCGAAGGCCGTGGTGGATGAAGCGCACAAATACGGAAAACCAGTCATTGCACATTCCCATAGACCTGATGAAATCAGGATAGGGCTTCAAATTGGAGTGGATTGTTTTGAGCACACGGGTTTGGCTTCTGCTCCGGAATATCCCGAAGATATTATTGCCATGATCAAAGAACGAACCGCAAAGATGAATATGGGACCGCTTTATTGGACACCAACAGTAGAGGGTTTGTACAATTATGAATATATGCGCAACAATCCTGAAAAATTGGATGACCCCGGTTGGCATCTGGATTTGCCGGATTCCATTATCCGAGATATCAAGGCTTCATTGAGGTTTCCTGGCAGAATGCCATATTTCCAGCTGACTCCGGTGAGGAAACCTACTTTAGAGCGAAAAATCAACCAGCTCAAAGATGCAGGAGTGGTGATGCTGATCGGCACGGACAGTGGCATTCCGATGAAGTTTCATAGTCAGAGCACTTGGAATGAATTGGATGTGTGGGTGAATGAGTTTGGTTTTGATCCACTCTTGACCATCAAGGCTGCTACTTATTGGCCGGCAGTATCCATGAAGGTGGATCATGATTATGGAACCATCAGTGAAGGTAAATATGCCGATATCATTGCTGTGAAAGGAGATGTTCTCCGCTATATCAGTCTCTTACAAAATGTGGATATGGTGATTAAGCATGGGAAGCGGGTGAAGTGATTAATTGATTAACTGAGTAGGCATAATATGGACATGCCTTAAGTCAAAAATCCAGTAAGCTGATTTCCTCAACTTACTGGCTTTTTCTCTGAATTGGGATTTGTAGGTTCCCCCTTTACTTTCAGAATATTAGGGTATTGAATTTTCCGGGTGTCTTAGGCCCACTTTCGGTAAGTTTTTTTTGAACCACTACCTGTCCCGAAAATCGGGAAAAGAGACAAAAGGAAACAAAAGAGGAGGCATTTTCTTTCGCAGTTAAAATATTCCTTCCGGCTTGCTCAAAACGATAAATACAGTCTAAAGCTTATATCCAGATTCGGAATTTCAAGAAGACCAATATCTCAATATCCTAAAATCAATCAGTATCGATAGATATTTAAATTAGTAGTAAAATATCCAATTACGTATATCCAAATTTCAACCTTCTTTACCTTTTCAAAAATGCCCTCACCGTATCCACCACCGCCTTGGGTTGCTCGGCGTGAAGCCAATGGCCAGCATTTTTGATATAGATCAGGTGACTGTTTGGAAAAAGTCTGTCAATGTCTTCCTTGTCTTTGTCCTGAATATAATCGGAGTTTTCTCCTCCCATAAATAGCGTGGGATTTTCAAAGGCTTTTTCAGATTTGATTTCCTCTCCTACATTTCCAATTTTTTCGGTAATCACTGGCAGGTTCACTTTCCATTTGAATCCTCCATCAGTCCGGGCTAGGTTTTTCAACAAAAATTGTTTGATACCCGGATTATTGATGTATTCAGAAAGGGCATCATCAGCTTCCTTTCTGGATTTGAGATTGTCTATGGGCACTGCATTGAGCCCTTCTAAAATGGTTTCATGGTGGATGGGGTAATACCTGGGCGCGATATCCGCTACAATAAGCTTTTTTACTTTTTCCGGATAGTGGATGGCAAAAGTCATGGCCGTCTTTCCTCCCATGGAATGTCCCAAAAGATGAGCTTCTGAAATTGCCTCTGCTTCCATCAGTTCCTTGAGGTCTTCTGCCATGACTTTGTAATTCCAGTCCTCACTCTGTGGCGAATCTCCATGATTTCTTTGGTCCACCAAATATATTGTAAAATCATCTTCAAGCTCTTTGGTAATGCTGAACCAATTGTCAGCAGAACCAAAAAGACCATGAAGAATAATTAATGGTTCACCTGAACCTGACTTCTTAAAGTTTAATTTCATTTTTTTATTTGATTATCCGCTTTCTCGAAAGTAATCTCAATCACAAGAATTAATGGATGTCCCAGAGCAATATCTATAAATAACTTGTTCCGAGACTTCGGAATCCAATATCTATCAGTATCGAATTGTTAAACAAATTGGTTATTTAAATCATTAAAGATATCAATACGGATATACATATTTCTTTAATCTTCAATTGGAAACCCTTTTGCTGCATACCAAATTCCCCCATAGATGTGTTGAAGGAAATTTTCATTTAAAAATGACCAATCGGTATGCCCTAAAGCCGTATAAAAGATTCTTCCTCCATCATATTCATGTGTCCAAGCCATAGGGTGGAAATCTCCCATGCCTTCTGTGGGCTGCCAAGAGAAGTTGGTGTCATAAGAAGTTTCATCTGCTGTAATCAAGACCCTAACATTTTCATTGAAGTTTTTGAAAGCATATAACTCATCCGTCCACAACCATTTCTCAGGTAGGTGATAAGTTGAAGGGTGTTTTCTGTCTACAACATTGAGTCTGACAGATTGGATATAAGGGTGGTTCATAAATTGTGCCCCAATCAGTTTGGTATACCAAGGCCACTCATATTCTGTGTCAGTCGCACTGTGTATACCTACCACACCTTTACCACTTTGCACAAAGCGTTGAAATGCTGCTTTCTGTTCTTCATTGAAAATGGTGCCTGTGGTACTCATCAGGATGATAACATCATAATCCTTCAGTTTTTCATCTGTAAACACATCAGCATCTTCAGTAGCGTAAATGGAAAACTGATGTTCCCGCGCAAGTTTCTTAAGAGCAACCACACCATCTGGAATGGATTGATGTCTGAATCCTTTGGTTTTGCTGAATACCAAAGCTTTGAATTGCGCTTGGGCTAAGCTTTCTGCCTGTGCTGCGAATAAGATGATAAAGGCCATCAAAAGGCCTGTCCAATAGGTTTTTAAGTTCATAGTTTTAGGTTTTATTGTTGAAAGTTTATTTGACTATGCCGTACTTTTGGGCGGCATCTTTTCGGCTATAGGCATTGAAATGCCACCATTCCGAACCAATACCTGTAAAGCCTCCATATTTCATGACTTTTCGGAGTATTTCTCTGTTATTCACATGTTCTTGCTTGATTTTCCCTTCCTTGAGCATCTGCTTTTCCCGATCAGGATAAGCAGGATATCCAAAGTAGTCAAAAGGTGTACCCATATCCAAGGCCTCACCTGTTTCTGCATCTGCCAAAGTAAGGTCCACAGCAACTCCGTAATTGTGTAATCCACCTACTTTGGGATCTGCTACATAGAGCGGTTTGATGCTATCAGGCTTGTCCAATTCATCCCATAATATTTGCTGCACGCTTTGCGGTCTTACCCCATCATATAGAAGAAAGGTCAGGTTGGGGTGATCCTCCTGCAATTTTTGATGTGCTTTTTTGAGCATTTCTGCTACTTCGGGCTGTAGGTAACAGCGATACAGGTCACCATATACATCTTTGCCAAAAAAGTTGTCGGTGGTGGAATATTTCAAGTCTACATAAATCCCGGAAATTACTTCTTCCACATCCACAAGACCTGCATCTATCAGGCTTTGCTCCAATTCACCGATTTCATCGCTTGACTCAAACTCGGCATCATCGACTACCCAATCCTGCCTTTGGGGAATTTCTACTGCATCCTCTGGCAATTCAATTTCCTCTTGAGACCGATTCTTGGTTTCACAGGCAAAAAGGACTGTGAAAACCAGGAAAATGGAGGTAATGCTAATTTTCATTTAAAGTTTATTTTTGTTGATAATGGTTGCTGAAGCCTGCGCTGTGGGGAGCATGACAATGTCTGCCAAAACTACATGAGGAGGTCTGCTGACTGCAAAAGCAATGGTTTCGGCAATGTCTTCAGGCGTCAAGGGAGAAAAGCCTTGGTAAACGGTTTTGGACCTGTCCTCATCGCCTTTGAAGCGGACAATAGAAAACTCGGTTTCCACTAAGCCAGGATGAACTCCGATTACCCTTATTCCATGAGGGTTAAGGTCTACACGCATTCCATTGGTAATCGCATCCACCGCATGCTTGGAAGCGCAATACACATTTCCATTTGGATAGACTTCTTTTCCAGCAATGGAGCCAATGTTTACTATAGTACCTGACTTCCTCTCCACCATACCAGGGATTATTTCTTTGGAGACATACAGTAGGCCTTTGACATTGATGTCAATCATAGCGTCCCAGTCCTCAATACTTCCTTTGTCAATTGGATCCATACCATGTGCATTACCGGCATTGTTGACCAAAACATCTATTTTCTTCCAGGAATCGGGAAGTGTTGAAAGCACATCTTTGACGGTTTGCCTTTCCCTTACATCAAAAGTCAATGTTAAAACATCAATGTTTTCTTTTTCCAGCTCAATTTTGAGTTTATCAAGTCTGTCCTGCCTTCTGCCAGTCGCAATAATGGCAAATCCTAGATGTGCCAGTTCAACAGCAGTAGCCCAACCTATCCCGGAGGTGGCACCCGTGACCAATGCGGTTTTCTTTTCCATGTTCTCAATCTAAAAATAAATCTGCAGGGAATGAAGAATAAATCCACTATTGGAAGAATTGAGGGGTGTATATTTCATTTCTCATACCAAAACTCCAAAGGATTTGGGGTTTTGAATTGAAATCCCGTTTTCATGATTTTTTCTGGTGAAATAACCTTAAAAGCAGCATCTTCAGTCGTATAGCTTTTTGGTGGAGAAAAGCCTAAGTCCTTGGCATTTTTCTCATAAATGTCCCTGCGTAATGGGTGTTCGGGGGCTACGCCATTGAATACCTCATTCCAATAAGATTTTTCAATAACCCAAGAAGCCAAAGCTATTGCATCTTCCTGATGTATATAATTGACAGGTGTATCTCCCTGCACATTCTCTTTACCTGAAAAATATCTTCCAGGAATCCTGTCTACTCCGAGTAAGCCACCAAAACGGATGATGGTCAAATCAAAGCTTTTCCCCGATCTGAGGATATTTTCAGCATTCAACAAGGCTTTATTTCCGGTATTTTCCAAGCTCAGCAAATCGTCTTCGTGAGCAGTTTGGTTTTGATCAGGATATACGGATGTAGAAGAAACGTATATCACCTTTTTTACACCAGCCTGTTCGGCCATGGCTTTGATAAATTTGATCTGCTCTGGGTGGAATGTTTCTGGCAAGCTTCTGCTGCGAGGTGGTATGTTCACAAAGAGTATATCTGTATCGAAAAGATCTTGAAAGCCCTCCCCTTGAGGATGTGGGTTGAATTTGAGTAAGCGGGTATGAATTCCTTTTTCCTGCAATCTTGCGAGCTTATCTTCACTTGTTGTGCTTCCTTTTACGGTATAGCCTTTTTGTTGCAGTTGAGCGGCAAGAGGCTCACCTAGCCAACCAAGGCCTATAATGGAAATCGTCTTCATGAATATTGTTTTTTAAAATTGTAAAATGATTAAATTAAGGGATATTGATTTGTTTTGGAATAATTTTGGTGACATTCTGAATATCAAATCAAATTTTCAACATGAATATATGAGATTGAAACTGAAAATATATGTAATAGCAGCCCTGTTGCTCGGTACTGCCGCATGCAAAGCAGATAAATCTGACAATAAGCTCTTGGGCAATTGGTATGGGTTTGACGCGGATTCCGCATATTACGAATTGTATATAAAGGATACCCTCATTATTCTAAACCACGAAAAACTGGGAATAGCTGAATATGTTTATGAAAAGGATGGAGATAAGCTGATTACCACAACGCCATTATTCTTTGAAAGGGTATGGAGTTTAGATACACTGACAGACTCCATAGTGGTGATTTCTGATTCCTTGGGAGTTCGAAAGTTCCAAAGGATGGATATTGAAGTGGATTTTTTTAAAAGTCTGAACGACTCAACGGAATATTACAGATTTAGGGAAAATTTTGTTTTAAGAAACCCAAAATTTAAAACTGATTAAAACAAAAAAGGCTTTTTAAAAGCCTTTTTTGTTTTGTCTATTTTTTAGGCATGGTGCCAAGGATGTAGTCCCATAGTGGAGTGCTGACACCAAACGCTACATCTGGATCTTTGTAATGGTGAACCGCATGGTTTACCCAAAGGATTTTCAGAAAGTTTTTAGGTGGCTGAAAAGCATGTACGGCATAGTGAACGCCGAGATAAGCTGAGTAGCCAAATAGAAAACCCGGTAGAAAATACAAAGCATAATCCCCCATGATGAAAGTGAAAACAAAATAAAATACCATGGCATAAAATGCGCTGATGAAAGGAGGCATTGCCAGTCTGTCTTTGTCTCTAGGGTAGTCGTGATGCACGCCATGAACAGAATACTGTACCTTGTCTTTTAGTGGGTTATCAGGCTCCATATGGAAAAAGTGCTTATGCATTATGTACTCTATGAAAGTAAATGCCAAAAAACCAGCAATAATTACCAACAAACCAAAGGTTAAAGAGATTGAAGTAGTAGTAAGGGCATAGTATAAAGAGACTGCTGATATGCCAAGAAACAAAACTATGGGGATACTTATGTGTGTCCTGGAAAGTCTTTCTAGTACAGGGTTATCAAACATATGTGCAGAACCATTATTGTCAGGTCTGTCCAATCTTCCTATTTTCTTGAGCGTGGTCGTTTTCATGATCTGATAATTTAAACAATTAATAGGCCTGTTAAAATATTCATTATTAATATAAGAATAATTATTTTAGAATAACGGGACAAATTTAATTTGGTTGGTGAAATTTTAGTTTTATTCCTAAAAAATATACGCACTGATTTCAATTACTTTCTTACAGTTTGGCCACGTTTGAAAGAGATTTTTCAATCGTTTTTCTGTAGAAATCTTCATACAGAGGAAGTATATTGCTTACATCCAATTCTTTAGCCCTTGCCAAGGCGTTGGCTTTGAAACGTGGCAAATTCTTATCATCCAGAATTTCCATAGCTCTTTTTGTCATTTCTTCAATATTACCCACTTCACAGGCATATCCGGTAACACCATCTATGTTTAATTCAGGAATGCCACCTGCATTGGAAGAAAGAACTGGGACTTCACAAGCCATGGCTTCTAAGGCTGCCAAGCCAAAGGATTCTTTTTCTGAAGGCATCAAAAACAAATCAGCAACTGAAAGTACTTCTTCCACTGCTTCTAGTTTTCCTAGGAAACGAATATCATCGCAAGTACCCAATTCCCGGCATAACCTTTCCATTTTATCCCTCTCGGGCCCATCTCCTACCAAAAGGAGTTTGGCAGGAAGTACCTTCCTTACTTCGAAAAACACCCTGATTACATCTTCCACCCTCTTTACCTTTCTGAAGTTAGATGTATGTACCAAAAGCTTTTCTCCTTGTGGGCAAATAGCCAATTTGAAATGCTCTTTTTTCTGTTTTTTGAAACGCTCCAAATCAATGAAATTGGGTATGACTTCAATTTCTGTTTTGATTTCAAACAGATCAAAGGTTGCTTTTTTTAGGTCTTCGGAGACAGCTGTTACCCCATCCGATTGGTTGATACTAAAGGTGACCACAGGTTCGTAACTGGGATCTTTTCCTACCAAGGTTATATCGGTTCCGTGAAGGGTGGTCACTACAGGAATGTATATTCCTTCTTCTCTGAGGATTTGTTTTGCCATGTACGCCGCTGAAGCATGCGGAATGGCATAATGGACATGTAGAAGATCAAGTTTCTCATACTTTACCACATTTACCATTTTACTAGCCAAAGCCAACTCATAGGGAGCATGTTCAAATAAGGGATAGCTTTTTATATCCACCTCGTGGTAAAATAGATTGGCACTGAAAAAATCCAGTCGGGTCGGCTGCCTGTAGGTAATGAAGTGAACCTGATGTCCTTCTTTGGCCAGGGCTTTACCTAACTCTGTGGCCACTACACCACTACCACCAAAAGTTGGATAGCAGACAATACCGATTTTCATGTTACTTGATTTTATTTTACCAATTTCAGTTTTGTTAACATCCATTTTGGGCGTATTTGTTCAAAAATTGTTTTAAATATTAAGACTTACGAAATACTTCATCAGGTTTTTTTCATTGCCTTATAGATAATATCGTGAATTTCAGTGCGTATCCCTTCTTTCAACAAAATATTATTGTTTGCGTTGGGGTGGACCCTGTTCGAGAGAAATACATAAATCAGGTCTTGTTCAGGATCTGCCCAGACGCAGGTTCCTGTGAAGCCAGTATGTCCGAAAGTACTTTTGGACGCCAATACTCCCGCACTTCCCCCTTTTCCTTTTTCAGGTTCCGGTTTGTCCCAGCCCCAACCCCTTCTACTTTGATTGGATTGCCTTTTAGTAAATGCTTCGATGGTGTTTTTATCCATCAATTCCACATCCCCATATTTTCCGCCATTGAGCATAAGTTGCATCATGATGGCTAGATCATTCGCTTTACCAAATAAACCCGCATGACCTGCCACTCCACCATACATGGCTGCTCCCTGATCGTGAACGTAGCCCTGGACCATCCGCTTTCTAAAGGTAATATCATCTTCTGTGGGTGCTATCCAACTGATAGGATATTTCTGAGTAGGGTTAAAAGTCATAGAATGTAAACCCAAAGGCTCATAAAAGTTGTGACTTACAAATTCGTCCAGAGGTTGATTGGTTACCCTCTCTACGACTTCCTGCATTAAATACATGGTCAAGTCAGAATATACATATCCATATTTGGAACGTCCAGGATCCTTTTTCCTCAAGTCAGACTTTACTGTCCAGTGCCAAATACTGTCCTTCATGGCGTCCATACCATACATGTCATTGGATACGGGTATAGAATAACCCGGCTCCTGTCTTTCTCTGTAATATTCTTTTTTCCAGGAACCTGCTTCTACCGTCCTGGCATAATGGGGGATGAAAGCTACCAAACCTGCTTCATGTGCCATGATATCCTTGAGAATAAGGTCTCCCTTATTGGTGTTTTTCAATTCTGGGAGGTATTGCCCTATAGGGCGGTTCATATCTATGAGATCTCTACTCGCCAAAAACATCACTGCCTGTGTGGTCGCAAGCACTTTGGTAATGGAGGCCAGGTCATATATGGTTTCGGTGGTCACTTTTCTGGATTTTTGAAAATCATAATAGCCATAGGCCTTTTCAAAAATGACCTGACCATTTTTTGCTACAAGAACCACACCCCCAGGAAAGGCTTTCTTTGCAATACTACTTTCCATGATTAGATCAATCTCAGCAAGTTTTTTGCTGTCAAAACCCTGACTTTCAGGAATGCTGTAAGATAGTCTACCAAGCCCTCGCATATATCCACCACTTCCCATCCTGAGGTTTTCACTCACAGATACAGGTAATAAGCCATTGGCATCTCTTGCTCCATAAATGATCTCAGGGACAATTCTCTGGGTAAATTCATTGTTTTCGAAGGCCAGGATATTGTGCGGAAGCTCATTGATGTACTTGGCAGCATATCCGTTGCCAAAAAGTACTGTGATCACAGTCTTCTCTTTACTCAGCTTTTTGATAAAGTTGATGTCAGAAGGATTTATGCCAAAACCTCGTGAGGGGCTATTGGTCACCCCCATTATGGCTACTACCACTGTATTGAATGGTTCGAGCTTCTGCTCGGTGGCAGCTAAAGTACCCGCGTCAGCCCCTTTTTGTATTTCAAAATGACTGAATTTGTTATATTTGGAAAGCTTGTTTTGAAACTCTTTTCCATCCCCTCCTATGGTGAGCGATGCAGATTCCTGAAGGTCCAGGTTCTTGATTGGCAGGAAGTTATTTTTGTTGGAAGTAACTGTAATGGACTGTGCATACAGGTTTTCTATCAATAACTCTGTATACGGTGTGTTGAGTTTTTGGACCAGGTTTTTTGTGTCTATTGGTTTTGTCTCATGTAAGCCTGCCCAATACTTGGCTTTCAATACCTTTCTGATTCTGCTATCTACCTCTTCCTGACTGATTTTACCTTCTGCAATGGCCTGGATGATCATACTTTTTGCTTTGGGAACATCCTGAGAGTAGAGAAGTATGTCATTCCCTGCCAAAAGTGCCAGTAGATCAACCTCCCCTGGTTTGTAATAATTGGCTACACCTTTCATGTTCAGGGCATCTGTAAATACTAAGCCACTGAAATTCATCTGTTTTTTCAGAAGATCTGTGACCACATACTTCGAAAGTGTAGTGGCTTTGTTTTTTTCAGAATCCAAACTTGGGATATGGAGATGAGCTACCATAACGCTCATAAGATCGTTGTCAATGAGTTCCCGGTAAGGGTACAAGTCAATGTCTTTGATTCGTGTCTCCGAATGCTTAATGACAGGGAGGCTATAATGAGAATCTGATTCGGTATCGCCATGACCTGGAAAATGTTTGGCGTTTGCAATCACACCATTATCCTGTAAGCCTTTCATATAAGCAAGTGATTTTTTGGCGACCAGTCTTTTTTCCTCTCCAAAAGCCCTATAACCGATTACGGGATTGTTGGGGTTGGAATTGACATCGACCACAGGGGCAAAATTAATATGCATACCCAATTCTTTGAATTGACGGGCCATTTCCTTGCCCATGTCATAAATCAGTTCTTCTCTGGGTAATGCTCCAAGTGTCATGGCTTTGGGGAAAGTCAATACCGAATCTAACCGCATGCTGATACCCCACTCAGCATCCATGGCCAGGAAGAGCGGTACTTTGGAAATGGATTGGTAGTAATTGGTGAGCTTGGCTTGCCTCACAGGTCCACCCTGAAAAAAAATCAAGCCTCCCAAGTTTTGTTCCTTGATGAGTTTGGCAATTTCTGCTTTGTGTCTCTCATCCTTATTGGAATATGCGGCAACCATGAAGAGTTGACCCAATCTTTCTTCAAAAGTATTATGCTGAAAAATACTGTCTACCCAGGCACGTTGCTTCCTTTGGTCTCTGGTATCGAATGGATCCCTTTCTTCCCTTGCCTTAACCTCATCACCATTTTTCAATCCCAAAACAGCATCAGCCTGAAAAACGACCATCAGGCCAATCAGAATGCCCCAAACTTTTATCCGCATACCCTTGTTTAATTTTTATTGCTTAAATTTTAAAATAACTTTGTATGAATATACACCGTTCCGTACAAACATACACGAAAAAAACCAACCGCCGATGGCAAGATTTTGCCAAAGGTTGAGTTTTTATGATAACGATAAACAATCCGTTTAAATTGAATGCCACATGAAATATAGCCTGTCCGGAGCAGATAGGTTTGGCGAAAACGTCACACCCGAAAATGGTAATGACCTCTCCAAAATTCTCCCGGAAATCGGGATAAGCTATGTGACCATTGAAAAACAAAATATAGACTCATGAAATTTCCTTCTATTTTCAGAACATCCAAACCCATGCGCTTTGATATTAAGCCTAGGTATTATGATCCGGTCAAGGAAGAAATAGATCAGAGGACTCAAAAGATCAGAAGAGAGTTGCAGGCTGATGGCGCTCTTCCTATGGGAGATGAGGACGGGGACAATATTCGTAGAGATTATGGTTCCTCTATCCGAGGTGCTTTTACCGCAGGAGGTCAGATCAAAGGAAGGCAAAGCTCTCCCCTGACTAGTGCCGGGCTGATTCGTTTGGTGATTTTTGTGTTTTTGGTTGCGGCTTTATTTGGGTATGTATACTATGGCCCCGATGCAATTTATGCCATGCTTTATGCCTTAGGAGGCATAGCCTTACTGGTTTTATTTTTTAGACTCCGTAAAAATCCCAAGAATAGATGAATGATGTAATCCATCTTCTCCCTGATGCGATTGCCAATCAGATAGCCGCAGGAGAGGTTGTCCAAAGACCGGCATCTGCATTGAAGGAATTGCTAGAAAATGCTATTGATGCTGGGGCGACCAAGATTCAGGTGTTGGTAAAAGATGCCGGAAAAACACTTATTCAGGTCATCGATGACGGGAAGGGAATGAGCTTGACCGATGCAAGAATGAGTTTCGAAAGGCATGCCACTTCCAAAATCAAAAACTCAGAAGATCTTTTTTCGATTCGTACTTTCGGTTTTAGAGGAGAAGCCTTGGCTTCTATTGCCGCGGTAGCCCAGGTGGAAATGAAAACCCGACAAAGAGGAGAAGAGCTTGGTACCTTGATCCAGGTGGAGGGATCAGATGTCAAAAAGCAAGAGCCTGTAGCATGTCCTGAGGGAACCTGTATTTCAATGAAAAATCTCTTTTTCAACGTTCCTGCCCGGAGGAATTTCTTGAAATCCAATCCTGTAGAAATGAAACATCTTGTGGAGGAGTTTCAGAGGGTAGCAATTTCATATCCCCAAGTGGGCTTTACCATGGTCCAAAACGATATGGAGCTTTTTAATCTTAGCCCAGGCAAGCTGAGTCAGAGGATTGTAGGTGTATTCGGGAAATCTTAT
>NZ_REBN01000191.1 GCF_007692705.1 Mongoliibacter sp. | reverse complement strand
GTATTCTTTATGGATTCCTACTACAGTTTGATTTAATGGCTGTAAAAGGGTGCTTTCTATTTCTATCATCTCGCTAATCAAAGATTATTATTAATATTTGTATGAAATTTTATGTTTAACAAAATTAAGTATGAATAGTATAAATTTTTATTAATTTTTATTCAATTATTATAAAAAGTATCGGGTACTGAAATTCTATTCAACGATTTAATGGTTTGAGAATATACTAAGAGGATACCCGTAGGAAATTTTTATTCTTTCAATCTTTTTACATTCTAGATATCCTTCAACCAATTAAAAAATCAAGGATCACAAGGTGAATCCTATTTTAAATTCATTCCACTTTTAATCAGGTATACTGCCGCTTTTCCAGTGGTGGAAAAACATGGATTTTTATACATTTTGAATAATAAGCAAGAATGTCAATTACTCTTAAGAGGTAGTTTTGAATCATATCAATTTAATTTCATTGAAATGTATAGAAATAATCAAAATTTAAAAGTCATAGGTATAGCCCATTGTTTCTTTTGCTTTTTTATTTTTCTTGCCTGCGGCACCCAAGATAAAAAACATATAGTAGAAGAAGGGAAGGTTCAAAAACCCAATATAATTTATATTCTGGCAGATGATCTTGGATATGCCGACCTTGGTGCATACGGCCAGGATAAGATTGAAACGCCAAATTTGGATAAACTTGCCCAACAGGGGATGGTGTTTACCAATCATTATACGGGCAGTACGGTTTGTGCCCCATCAAGATCTTCTTGGCTGTCCGGTCTTCACACCGGTCATACCCCGATCAGAGGAAACAAAGAGTTGGAACCTGAAGGGCAGGAGGCAATGCCGGACTCAGTGTTTACAATAGGTAAACTAATGAAAGCTTCAGGTTATACAACAGGAGCTTTTGGGAAATGGGGCCTGGGGTTTATAGATACTCCGGGTGACCCTAAAAATCAAGGCTTTGATTATTTCTTTGGGTATAACTGTCAAAGAATGGCTCATAGGTATTATCCTGAGTATTTGTGGGAAAATCAGCAAAAATTTTCCCTGGAAGGAAATGACTGGACCCAAAAGGAGGTATACGCTCAGGATGTAATCCATGACAAAACCATGGGGTTCTTGGAATCAAATAAAGATGAACAGTTTTTTATGTTCGTTCCATTGGTCGCACCACACGCAGAACTGGCAGTGCCAAATGATGAAATATTTCAGAAATACAGAGAAAGATTTGGAGACGAGGAACCATATATTGGGAAAGAGGGAGCGGATTATGGTCCAGATTTGGAGATAATCAAATACCAGTCACAGGATTATCCTAGGGCTACCTATGCTGCAATGGTCGAGAGAATAGACTTGTACGTTGGGGAAATTTTAAAAAAGGTAGATGCCCTAGGTCTATCAGAAAATACAATTATCATGTTTGCAAGTGACAATGGTCCACACCAAGAGGGAGGTAATGATCCTGACTTCTTCAATAGCAATGGGCCATATAAAGGCTATAAAAGAGACCTCTATGAAGGAGGAATTAGGACACCGTTTATAGTTAAATGGCCAGGTAAGGTCTCTCCTGGATCTACCACAGACCATATATCCTCATTTTGGGATGTTTTACCCACCCTTGCAGATATTGTAGGATACGGAGAGCTTCCTGATATAGATGGAATTTCTTTTCTACCCACTTTAGTCAATCAGAAAAATCAAAAACAGCACCAATACCTCTACTGGGAATTTGTAGAACAGGGAGGTAAACAGGCTGTAAGAATGGGAAAATGGAAAGCTGTAAAGCTTCAGGTAAGAAACGCCAGTAGAACTACTATGGAACTCTATGACCTTGAAAATGACCCATCTGAGCAAAATGATTTAGCAATGGAGTTTCCGGAAATAGTGGAAGAATTAAAAAATATTATGGAGGAATCACATACTACCAACCCTGTGTTTCCGCTTTTCGCTCATGAAGGGGAAGAAGACACAGACATAGTGATTATTGATTAAACAATTTTTGAAATGATAAGATTTATACTGATTAGTGCTGTTATTTTGGGGTCAATTACTTTTTCTTTTGGCCAAGAAAAACTTAAAGATTGGGAAAACCAATTTGTTGTAGGAATCAATAAAATTGATCCACATGCCTTTTATATCCCTTTTGATACTGAAGAAAAAGCCTTGAGGGACAATCCCGTGACTTCAGACTATTATTTGAGTTTGAATGGTAAATGGGCATATAATTGGGCTAAAAACCCATCTGAAAACCCCAAAGATTTTTATAAGGAGGATTTCGATATTTCAGGTTGGGATGAAATTGAAATCCCAGGTAATCCTGAAATGCAGGGTTTTGATTTTCCTATTTATGTAAACCACCCCTTTGAGTTTACCAGTAATCCCAAGCCACCACAAATCCCCCATGACTGGAACCCTGTAAGTTCATATAAACGAAACTTTATAATACCTGAAGATTGGATTGGCAAGCGCGTGGTAATTCATTTCGGAGCTGTAAAATCAGCAATGTACCTATGGGTGAATGGTAAAAAAATCGGTTATTCCCAAGGTTCTAAAACTCCTTCAGAATGGGATATAACCGAATTTATTGAATCAGGTGAGAATCAGTTGGCTGTTGAAGTCTACAGATTTTCTGATGGGTCCTACCTTGAAGGACAGGATTTCTGGAGGTTGAGTGGTATTAAAAGAGATGTTTTCCTTTATGCTACTCCCCAGCTTTATTTAGAAGACTTTAAAATCCAAGCAGGTCTTTCAAATGCATACAAAGACGGGGAGTTTGATTTAAAAATGACCTTTAAAAATAACGATAAGCAAAGACTTGATGGAAAAGTGGAATTTTCTTTAACTGACCCTGCTTCAAACATTGAAATCGGACAATCAAGTTTGAATATCTCTTTAAATGCTGGATCAGAAAATATGGAAAACTGGAACCTACATATTCCCGATGTCAATAAGTGGTCGGCAGAAAAACCATTCTTATACAATCTTTTGATAAAACACTTTGACAATAGTGGGAACCTGCTTCAGGTAATCAAAGAAGAAGTGGGTTTTAGGTCTGTGGAAATTAATAATTCCCAGCTATTGGTGAACGGTGAACCGGTTCTGGTAAAAGGAGTAAACAGACATGAGCATCATCCAGAATACGGTCATTATATTCCTAAGGAATCTATGGAGGAAGACATTAAACTGATGAAACAACTCAATATCAATGCGGTAAGGACAGCCCACTACCCTAATGACCCCTATTGGTATAAACTCTGTAATCGTTATGGATTGTATGTTGTAAATGAGGCAAATATAGAATCCCATGGTTTAGGGGCTGCCAAACAGGCACAGTATAGCCATGACAATCATATTTCAGATGATCCTTCATGGGAGTTGGCCCATATGGATAGGATAGAACGAGTATATCAAAGAGACAAGAATTATCCTTCTGTCATCATCTGGTCGTTGGGTAATGAGGCAGGGGATGGAGTGAATTTTCAAAAAGCATATGCCTACCTGAAAGAGGTTGACAATAGACCCGTGCAGTTTGAACAGGCAAACTTAAAATCACATACTGATATTTTTGCGCCTATGTATTACTCCATAGAGCTGATGAAAAATTACGCCCTTCAACCCAATACCTACAGGCCCCTGATCCAATGTGAATATGCCCATGCCATGGGAAACAGTCTGGGGAATTTCCAGGATTACTGGGACTTAATAGAAGAATATGATGTGCTACAGGGAGGTTTTGTTTGGGATTGGGTAGATCAGGCAATTTACAAGAAGGATAACCAGGGGAATACTTTCTTTGGGTATGGAGGAGATTTTGAACCTGACTCTGTCAGGAATGACAACAACTTTTGCCTAAATGGAATCGTGACTGCGGACAGAAAATTGAATCCTCACGCATTTGAATTGAAAAAAGTATACCAAAATCTTGCTGTGGAATGGTTGGATCAAGATAATTTAACAGTTGAAATTTATAACAAGTACTTTTTTAAAAATCTCAATGAATTTTCACTAAGCTGGGAAATTCAGGAAAATGGTATCGTGATTGAGTCTGGAAATCTTAATGTAGACTTGGACCCCAGAGAGAAGAAGGAATTGAAAATTCCTGCAGATTTTGTGAAAATCGCCGGTAAAGAATATTTCTTGAATTTCTATATTAAGCAAAAGGATAATCAACTGTGGTCAGAAGCGGGTTACGAGCAGGCATCAGTTCAACTGGACTTTCCAATGGATTATCATGCAGACAGAGATTTTGGAATCGTCGAAGGGGTCTTGGAGCTAAATGAAACTTCATCAAATATTGAAGTTATATCCACCAATTTTGAGATGTCAATATCAAAGCAAAGTGGTGAAATAGTTTCTTTGAAAGCAGATGGAAAAGAATTCATACACTCAGGTTTTAAACCTGACTTTTGGAGAAACCCTACAGACAATGATTTTGGAAATGGACTTCAAAATAGGGCCGCTTTGTGGAGAGATGCAGGGCAGGAAAAAATATGCGATAAGGTGGAAATCGCCGAAAATTCAAATGTAAGAATCGTTATTAATGTTTTCAACAGCATCCCAAAGGCAAAATCAAAGTTTAATATAAAATATACTTTTACTTCTGACGGGCATATTCAAGTTGATAACGCCTATTTGGTAGCACCTCACGTAAAAGTTCCCGATATGCCAAGAATGGGTTTACAAATGGTGTTACAGCCTGGTTTTACTCAGGTTGAATGGTATGGCAGAGGGCCACATGAGAATTATGCAGATAGAAAATCTTCAGCATTTGTGGGATTGAACGAAACAGCTGTGGATAGCTTATTCCATAATTATGTGAGACCTCAGGAAAATGGTTATAGAACAGATACACGTCTATTAAAATTAAGTGATCAAGAGGGACTTGGCATAATGATTATCGGCCTACCAGAATTTTCATGGAATGCCCAGCATTATAGTTCAAACTCTTTTAGTCAAAAGAATAAAAAAGAAGTCAGGCACATTCACGAAGTAGAGAAAAGTGAGAATATCTACCTGAATATTGATCTCATGCAAATGGGTGTAGGGGGTGATAACAGTTGGAGAGCCCAAACTCATACTGAGTACCTGGTTCGGTCTCAAGATCAGTATTATTCATTTAAGATTAAAGTCGTCAAGGGAGAACAAAGATTGGAGGAGTTTATTAAAAATGAGTATAAACCTGTTGGCTATAAACCGATTGATTATAGGGACCCAATAACCAACTATTATGCTAGGTAAAATTAAATATCTTGTATCCGCATTTGTTGCTTGTTTGGTAATGGTCGGAAATGATTCCAAAGCCCAACGAAATGACTCAAAACCAAATGTATTGGTCATTAATGTAGATGATCTTGGGTGGAAAGACCTGGGATACATGGGGAGTTCATTTTACGAAACCCCGAATATTGATAAACTAAGCAGGGAGTCTATGGTATTTTATAATGCTTACGCAGCAGCTGCGAACTGCGCTCCTGCAAGGGCCAGTTTGATGACCGGCCTGCAGACTTCAAGACATGGGGTTTTTACTGTGCATCCTGCTGACCGTGGTGACCCAAAAACAAGGAAGTTAATTCCATCTCCCAATAAAAAGTTTATCTCCGATGATTTATATACTATGGGGAAGATGTTTAAGGACAATGGATATCGAACCGGGACATTTGGGAAATGGCATATTTCAGAAGATCCTTTCAAGCATGGATTTGATATTAATGTAGGAGGTGGACCTCAAGGAAACCCAGGAAGGAAAGGATACTTCAGCCCTTATAATATTCCCAATATAAAAGATGGACCTACAGGAGAATACCTGACAGATAGGCTTACCCAGGAAGCGATTGCTTTTGTAAAGGAAAATAAAGATAGTCCGTTTTTCCTTTACCTTCCTTTTTATACAGTCCATACCCCTTTGATGGGAAAAGAACATTTAGTGGAAAAATATAAAAATAAGGAAGGTGGAGAAGGGCAAAATAACCCAAAGTATGCCGCAATGATAGAGTCTCTGGATGAAAATGTAGGTAAGTTGATGAAAGCTATACAGGAATTGGGCTTGGAAAAAAATACAGTTGTAGTTTTTACTTCGGATAATGGTGGGATTAGAGCCATAAGCAATCAAGATCCCCTTAGGGCTGGAAAAGGAAGTTATTATGAGGGAGGGATTAGAGTTCCTTTGCTTATCAAATGGTCGGATACGATTAATTCCGGAATCAGTTCCCAAACACCGGTTTCGCAACTTGACTTATTCCCAACTTTTCAAAAAATCATTGGAGCAGGAAATGTTTCTGATGATTTGGATGGGATAGATTTGTCGCCGATTCTATTTGAAGGAAAAACCATCGAGAGGGATCTGTTTTTTCATTTTCCTATTTACTTGCAGGCATATGATTCTGAATTGGACCAGGCTAGGGATCCACTTTTCAGAACTAGGCCAGGTTCTGTATTAATTTCTGGAAACTGGAAACTCCATCAGTATTTTGAAGATGATGGATTGGAATTGTATGACCTTGAAAATGACCTTTCTGAAAAAATTAACTTAAAAAATAATAAGCCTGAAATTCTTGCAGAAATGTTATTTAAACTCAAGCAGCTTCAAGAATACCATCAAGCGCCAATTCCCAAAAAGCTAAACCCAAAGTATTCAAAACCTGATTGACCCGTTCATTGATTTTTTATAGGTAAACAGGCCTTTTACTTGATTAGTAGAAGGTTTTTTTTGTTTTGATTAAAGATTAAGAACATCTGAATGCTTTTTGATAATTCATTTTTCAACCATGATATAATTTTGATCTATTGAAGTTAAGTCGATATGGTTAAAAAAGCTTTAAAAACAATCTTAATATACCTGTTTTTGATTAGCACGGTTTCCTGTGAGAAATCAACAGAAAATAAAGATTTCAGTAACGTTAAAATGAATGCGGAACCTATAGGGCTTGAAGGGAAAATCGGGCTTGATGAAAAACCGAAGGGTATGGTATGGATTGAGGGGGGTGAGTTCTTCATGGGGACCAATGATATGGAATCTTACCCGGATGAAAGACCGGCTGTGTCATCAAAAATAGATGGATTTTGGATTGATATCACCGAAGTAACCAACCTTGAATTTAAAACTTTTGTGAAAGAAACAGGATATATAACCGTAGCCGAAAAAGCTCCGGACTGGGAAGAAATGAAATTGCAGCTTCCTCCAAATACACCAAAACCTTCAGAAGATTTGCTTGTTGCCGGTTCCCTGGTGTTTGTGGCACCAGAATCTCAGGTTGATATGAAAGATATTTCAAATTGGTGGAATTGGGTAGAAGGTGCGAACTGGAAACATCCGAATGGTCCGGGATCGGATATTGTCGGTAAAGACGATCACCCGGTAGTACATATTGCTTATGAAGATGCAAAAGCATTTGCAGACTGGTCAGGAAAAAGACTGCCTACGGAAGCAGAATGGGAATATGCGGCAAAAGCTGGATCCAACAGTAGATTCCCTTGGGGTAATAAGCTGAAATTAGGAGGGGTGCATAATGCAAATACTTTTCAAGGTGATTTTCCTCACCTGAATTTAATGGAAGATGGATTTTCAGGAACTGCACCTGTAAAATCTTTTCCTCCAAATGAATTCGGGTTGTATGATATGATCGGAAATGTTTGGGAAATAACTTCAGATTGGTATGATGCCGCAGCATATAAAAGGTTGCAAAAACAATTGCCTGAACTCGATACGGCTATTTCCAAGTGTTTTAATCCCGAAAATCCTTATGCTATTGAAAAGGTGATTAAAGGAGGGTCTTTCCTGTGTTCAGATGACTACTGCGTGAATTACAGACCAAGTGCAAGAAGAGGACAGGACATTTATTCAGGAACTTCCAATATTGGCTTTAGGTGTGTCAGTGATAATCAACTTTAAAATTAATAAACCATTTAACCTAACCGGATATGCGAAAATTTTATCTACAACAAATGAATGCTTTAAGCAGCAGATTGAAAGTTTCATCAGTCCCAATAAAACTATTTGCCTTTACAATAATCGCCATGTTCGGGCAGTCGTGCACCCTAGAAGAAACACCCAACCCTTCAGTGGTTACCTTTCAAACCAGTAGTATTTCTCATTTGGAAGATGCAGGGGAAAGAGAAATAAAGTTGACAATAGAGCCTGCAAGTTCCATTGATAATGTGATTACATTAGATGTTACTTTAGGTTCAGAAGTAGTTTATGGAGAGGACTTTGTATCTAATCCACCTCTTGAAAATTCGGTAATTGAAATCCCTATTCAAAGGGGGGATACAGAGGTGTCTTTTACCATGACTACTATAGATAATGAAATAATTGACGGCAATAAAACTGTCACATTGAGAATTGCCAACATGGCCGAAGGTCTGATAGCAGGAGAAAGAAATACTTTGTTTTTTAATATTATAGATACTGATGTTGTACCGGATCCTGAAATATTTTTAGACATCGATTTGTTGGATTTTGGAGAAGTCATGCAATTGGAAGACTCTGAAGTCTTAAGTTATGAACTTACTAAAATTTCCATCGAATCAGATATTGAGATCAATGCCCCCAATGGATTTAAAATCGGCAAAACAGCAACCGGTGAATTTGAGGAATCATTAACCTTCCCAGATGAAGAGTTTGATGAAGGTCGAACAACTGTGTATGTGAAGTTTTCCCCTTCGGTGCTTGAATTTGGATTAGTTGTGGGTTTGATAGAACACTTGACTGAAGAAGCACCTTCATTAGCATCACTTTCAGTAACAGGAATTGCGATTGAAAACCCAGATGCAAACACCATCCAATGGGTTGAGGATTTTGATTACACTGGAGAATGGCTTCCTGCACTACCGAATTCAGGTTCGACTTCCACTAACCAGGAAGTTTCGATTGACCAATGGATTGCAGTCAGGCCTGAGAGAGATGGTATTGCCCTTACAGATGAAATATTGGAGTTTGAAGGGTATTCGGGTAGTGGTATTGGACGTTCTGTAAGGCTTTTTCATGACGGTACCAATGCCACTGATGATAACATTTCAAGGAATTTGGAAAATTATGTAATCTCTGATGAAAACGACAATATCATTTCTGAGTTTACCACTACATATGTTTCGTTTATGGTAAAACTGGAAGAAAATATTATGGATGCAAGAAGCAGTCCTGTGAATCTGGGGAATTGGAATACCAATGGGAATGGATTTTCCCAGTTCAATACCAGAATAATAATTGAAGTAAAGGAAGGTGGAGCAGCTTCGCTGGGTGTCCAATATCCAAATCCCCCTTCTACTATCTTTGAGGAAGATGCCATAGAGGTAGGAAAAACCTATCTGATTGTTTTCAAGAACGAGAGAAAAGATGGGCCTGGAAATGACGAAAGCTCAATATTCTTATTTGAACAGGGGGATTCCGTGCCAATGGATGAACCTGAACCTTTAATTACAGTGGTTACCTCCGGAGTTGAAAGAGATATGGAAAAAGTTATTCTTGAGGAAGCGCAGGCTAGAAATAAAATGCTTATAGGTGGATTAAGAGTAGCCAATACCTGGAGGGATTTATTCTGATTAATTGCTTCAATGATTGAATAGAATGAAAAAATAGATTGATTAGGGTTAGAGGTGGCAGTAAGGTTTACTGTCACTTCTTTATTTAATGAATCAAATCAAATATGATTAAACCATGAAAACTATACTTGTAACGGGAGGAGCAGGCTATATCGGATCACATACCTGTAGATTGATATCTTCCAAAGAATACAGGATAATTGTACTTGATAATTTGGAGTACGGACATCTGGACGCTTTGAGCCTGGATGAAGGCTGTATATTTATCAATGGGGACATTGGTGATAAACTGCTTTTGGTTGAGCTTTTTGAGGAATATGATTTCGAAGCGGTAGTGCATTTTGCAGCATATACCTATGTGGGTGAATCAGTCAATAATCCTGAAAAGTACTACCGAAATAATTTCACCAGCGGGTTGATATTGCTGGATATTATGATGAAGTATGGCTGCCGGAAACTGGTCTTCTCAAGTACCTGTGCCACTTATGGGAATCCACAATATATCCCCATGGATGAGGCTCATCCCCAACAGCCTTTGAATGCTTATGGAAGGAGCAAGTACTTTTTTGAACAGGCGGTAAATGATTTTCACAAGGCCTATGGTTTGGAATTTGTATTTCTCAGATACTTCAATGCCTCGGGAGCCGCCAGAGATGGGGATATAGGTGAGGATCATAACCCCGAGACCCACCTGATTCCCTTGGTGCTTCAGCAAGCGAAGGGGGAGAGACAAGCTATAAAAGTATTTGGGAGCGATTATCCTACATTGGACGGTACTTGCATTAGGGATTATATCCATGTGGAAGACCTTGCCACAGCCCACCTTAAGGCACTCCAATATCTTGATAACGGATATGAATCCACAGCATTCAACCTCGGAACTGGCCAAGGGTATTCGGTATTGCAGGTGATCAATACAGTAGAGAAAATTACAGGCTTGAAAGTGGAGTTTTCTTTTGCCCCCAAAAGAGAAGGAGATGCTGAATCCTTGGTCGCAAACGTGGAAAAGGCAGCAGAAAAGTTGGGGTGGAGGGCTGAAATAAAAAAGCTGGAAGAAATCATTGAGTCTGCCTGGAATTGGGAAAACGGACCAAATAAAGGCAAATACAAAAAATAAGGAATTGAAAGTGAAAGATAAAATTAAAAGAATTTTCAGAGAGCAGTTCCTCAAAGAACCGCTTATGGTTTTTGCACCTGGAAGGATCAATCTGATCGGAGATCATACAGACTATAATTCGGGTTTTGTACTGCCTGCAGCCATAAACAGAGGGATTTTCATGGCACTTGCAGAAAATGGAACAGATTCCTGTAAACTGGTTTCACTGGATATGGGAGAGGCTGTTGAGGTAAATCTAAAAAATAGCCTGAGACCGACAAATACAGGATGGGCAAATTACATAATAGGTGTGATGGATGGACTGAGAAACCAAGGCCTTGAATTCAATGGGTTTGATGCGGTTTTCGGTGGCAATATTCCAATAGGGTCTGGTCTGTCTTCCTCAGCTGCCCTAGAATGTGCAGCCGTACTTGGGATCAGCAGACTTTCAGGCAATGAAATTTCTGAAAATGATATGATAAGTATAGCGCAAAAAGCAGAGCATGAGTTTGCCGGAGTAAAATGCGGAATCATGGATCAGTTTGCCTCTATTATGGGGAAAGAAGATAATGCCATGCGCCTTGATTGCAGAAGCCTCCGGTATGAATATCTTCCCTTAGACCTCAAAGACTGCGGCTTTGTTTTGCTGGATACCAAAGTGAGCCATAGTCTTGGCAATTCTCAATATAACAAAAGAAGAGAAGAGTGTTGTGAAGGCCTTAATACTATCCGGAAAAAGCATCCAAAAGCTTCAAGTTTTCGGGAACTCACAATGGAAATGCTTGAAGATTCCAAAAATGAACTGACTGAAAAAGTGTATAACAGATGCAGCTTTGTGCTGGAAGAAAACAACAGAGTAATTCGTGCAGGAGCTTATCTGAGATCAGGTCTGGGTAAAGAGTTCGGACAGTTGATGTATGCCTCCCATGAGGGCCTGAGCAACTTGTATGAAGTAAGTTGTTGCGAACTTGACTTGCTCGTTGAGTCGGCCCGGCGGTTAAAACCAGTTTACGGAGCAAGAATGATGGGAGGAGGGTTTGGTGGTTGTACATTGAACCTCATTGCCAATAAGGGTAAAGAAAAATCCATATCACAACTTAGGCAGTCTTTTGAAACGGCTTTTGGGAGGAAACCTGGAGTTTATGAGGTAAATGTTATCGATGGGGCCAGGATTATCTAAAAAAACAAATTGAATAACCACACTACAATTATGAGTGAGTTTTTATTTGAACAGCATAGCCACAGGAGATACAATCCCTTTACAGGATCCTATGTTCAGGTTTCCCCACACAGGTCAAATAGGCCTTGGCAGGGGCAGCAGGAAAAGACAGTAAAAAGTCAAGGTCTTTCATATGATCCAGAATGTTTTCTCTGCCCCGGCAATAAAAGAGTAGGAGGAGAAATCAACCCAGACTATACAGAAACATTTGTATTCAGGAATGACTTCGGAGCCCTTAATTCGGATGTCCCAGAAGGAGACTACGAGGTAGGGGAGTTTTTCAGGGCTAAAAGCGAAAAAGGGATTTGCAAAGTGGTTTGCTTTTCCCCTGATCATTCCAAAACCATTCCCGACCTTCCCTTAATGAAGGTAGCTGAAGTTGTCAGGACATGGCAACGGGAATACCTGGAACTGGGAAGTTTGCCCTTTATAAATCATGTTCAGATTTTTGAAAACAAAGGAGAAGTGATGGGTTGTTCCAATCCACACCCACACGGGCAGATTTGGGCACAGGAAAGTCTGCCCGATGAACCTGCCAAAAAGCAGGAACGTTTTCTGGAATATTTCAATAGAACGGGAAGGAGCATGGTCTGCGATTATGTGAAAGAAGAGCTGAGCTTGAAGGATAGACTGGTTTATGAGAATGAAAGCTTTGCGGTAATTGTTCCCTTCTGGGCTGTTTGGCCTTTTGAAGTCATGATTGCCCCAAAAAATCATCTGCCTTCACTTAAAGCGATGGATGAGGCCAGTATACATGATTTTGCGGATGCCTATAAAAACCTGACCATGAAATATGATAAGCTCTTTGATGTTTCCTTTCCCTATTCTGCTGGTATCCACCAGTCACCTACAGATGATAAAACCCATACTGAGTGGGACCTGCATATGGTTTTTTATCCTCCCTTGCTGCGATCAGCCACAGTGAAGAAATTTATGGTGGGCTATGAAATGCTGGCCGATCCCCAAAGGGACCTTACAGCTGAAAAGGCAGCTGCTGTCTTGAGGGGGCTATGAAACGTTATGAATTGGATCGAACAGAGATAAATTATTGCCAAATCAAACATCAGGTATGCTTTAGGTATTGCTCCGATAGTTTGGATAGGAAATGAGAATTCAACATTATATATTCTAAAGGCTAAGCCATTATACCAATGTCAAGCAAACGATAAACAAATGAAAAACAAAATTGTCCATCCACTTTGACTTTTTCTCCATGTTAAGTAAATCCTATACACTTAATTTTAGAATAATAAAGCATTCGAGGTAAACTGTCAGTTTTGCTGGAACAGGATGTAAACCGATAAATATTGATCCACAATAGTAAAAATCAAGAAATAAAACCTGAAATATTATGAAATTGAGATTTTCAATCCTTTTCTGTGCAATGATTTTATCTTTCACAGTTTATGGTCAGCACGAGGATTTTCATCCCGGAGAAACTTGGAAAGATGACCAAGGTGTTCATATCAATGCCCACGGAGGAGGGTTTTTGATTCACGATGATACTTATTATTGGTTTGGAGAGATCAAAACAAAAGGTAGTGAAGGAAATAAGGCACAGGTTGGGGTAAGTGTTTATTCTTCTGAAGATTTATACAATTGGGAAAATAAAGGGGTTGCATTGGCAGTTCATGAAGACACCACCTCCCTATTGGTTAAAGGTTGTGTGATTGAAAGGCCTAAGGTGATTTTCAATGAAAAGACAGGGAAATTCGTCATGTGGTTTCACCATGAATTAAAAGGTCAGGGCTATAAAGCAGCAATGACAGGTTTAGCAGTCAGTAATAATGTAGCGGGGCCATATACTTATGTAAAAAGTGTTAATCCTAACCCAGGAATCTGGCCTTCAAATTTCCCTGACAGTCTGAAAACAAGAGATGCAGATCCTGATGATTTTGAATGGAGATCAGATGAATGGTTTGAAGAAGTCGAAAAAGGATTGTTTTTGAGAAGGGATTTTGAGAAGGGACAGATGGCCAGAGATATGACACTATTTGTGGATGATGATGGGAAAGCGTACCATATTCATTCCTCTGAGGGAAATCAAACTTTACATGTTGCAGAGTTGACAGATGATTATTTGGATTTCACAGGCAATTATACCAGGGTACTTCCTGGTCAGCAAAATGAAGCTCCTGCAGTATTTAAAAAAGATGGGAAATATTTCATGATATCCTCAGGTTTAACAGGCTGGGATCCCAATCCAGGCCGATCTGCAGTGGCAGATCACCCTATGGGACCTTGGGAGCCATTGGGTAATCCGGTTGTAGGTACAGAGGAGCAAATGAGAACTACTTTTAAGTCCCAAAGCACCTATGTTCTTCCTGTCAAGGATAGGGAAAATGCATTTATTTATATCGGTGACCGCTGGACACCGAAAAACCCTATAGATGGAAAATATGTCTGGTTGCCAATAGAATTTGAAGGAGAGAGGCCCATTATCAGATGGTATGACAGTTGGGATCTTACTTTTTTTGACAACTAGCTAATTATGGACGCTGTAAAAATGATTGTTACCCTAGGGTTGTTGTTTTGGTTTTGTCAGACAGCTCACTCCCAGACCAGCAGCCAAAAGCCAAACATTGTGCTGATTTTGGCAGATGACCTTGGATATGCTGACTTAAGCGTAAATGGAAGCTTTCAGATTCAGACTCCCCATATTGATGCTTTGGCTGGTGAAGGAGTCCGCTTCAGCCAGGGATATGTTTCATCAGCAGTGTGCAGTCCCTCCCGGGCAGGCCTGCTTACAGGAAAGAACCAAGTAAAGTTTGGCTATGATAATAACCTGTCTGAAAATGTGCCTGGTTTTGATCCGGAATATGCAGGGCTGCCGGTGAATGAGGTTACTGTAGCAGAAAGACTAAAGGAAAATGGCTATGCTACAGGCTTGATCGGGAAATGGCACCTCGGTTCAAAAGAACAGTTTCACCCTATAAATCGGGGGTTTGATGAATTCTGGGGTTATTTGAATGGAGGACATAATTATTTCAGAAGTGAAGAGAATGGGAAAGGGTACCTAGGTCCTATTTTGAGCAATTACAAAAAACCACAAGAAATCACGTACCTTACTGATGATAAGGGTGATGAATGTGTAGATTTTATAGAAAGACATAAAGACGAACCTTTTTTTCTATTTGCTTCCTTCAATGCCCCGCATACCCCATTACAGGCAACTGAGGAGGATTTGAAACTTTTTTCCCACATTGAAGATAAAAAACGTAGAACGTATCTGGCTATGGTACACCGCCTGGATATCAATGTAGGTAGGATAGTTGAAGCACTTGATGAAAATGGGCTAAGTGACAACACATTAATTGTCTTTTTAAGTGATAATGGAGGACCTGTAGACCAAAACTCCTCTAATAATGCTCCTTTTAACGGGCAAAAAGGGATATTACTGGAGGGAGGAATAAGAGTTCCTTTTATGATGAAATGGAATGGTGTTTTACCAAAAGGTGAAGTTTATGAAAATGCCGTTTCTTCTTTGGATCTCACGCCTACTTTTTTACAGATGGCAGGTATCAATATTACTGAATCGGATGGTTTTGATGGAGTCGATCTCTTACCATTTTTGACAAATCAAACTGAAGAAATCCCACATGAAACCTTAAAGTGGAGATTCACGATCAGTGCCGGGATTATAAAAGGAAATTGGAAGCTGGTCAGAATTCCTGATAGACTACCAATGTTATTTGACCTTTCAAGGGATATTTCAGAACAAAATAATGTTTCACTTGAAAATCTGACAATCACAAACCAGCTCTTAAAGGAACTTGGTGCATGGGATATCAGCCTGCCTAATCCATTGTTTCAGGAAGGGCCCTATTGGAGAGGAGTTCAATTGGACCTTTATGATAAAGAATATCAGCTTACACAGCCTGAACTGGATTAAGCGGAATTGGATTGAGAACGATGAGTTAACTATGTTAATTTTTAAACCCTTAAAACTCAGAAATTATGATGAAAAATAGAATTTTAGTATTGGTTTCAATTTTTATGGTTGCACTTTACTCAACACATTGTCAAGAGAAAAGCCAAGGTAAACTGACGCATCAGGAGAATCCCAATATTATTGTCATCTATATGGATGACTTGGGCTATGGT
>NZ_REBN01000023.1 GCF_007692705.1 Mongoliibacter sp. | reverse complement strand
TGGTACTTTATAAGGTGACTGACAAGCAAGTGGAATACATGGATCCGGGTGATGGGCAAATGCATAAGGTTTCACCTGAAGTCTTCAAGGAAATGTGGACAGGTGTATTGGTCTTGTTAATGCCTAATGATGAGTTCAAGGCTATCAACCAAAAAGTGAGTACATGGAGCAGGTTCTGGTTTTTGGTGCGACCTCATCAAGCAGTAATGTTTCAGTCTCTGGTAGGGGCGGTTATTTATACGATTTTGGGCCTATCCACTTCCATTTATGTTCAGAAAATCATTGACCATGTATTTATTGGCAGGAATGTCAATCTACTCAATCTCCTTTCTGTAGCGATGATTGTTTTGCTGATCCTACAGATTGTGATTGGGGTTTTCAAAACCTTGTTTATTATTAAAGTAGGCCAACGTATTGATGCCCGTTTGATTCTGGGATATTATAAGCATCTATTGACACTTCCTCAGCGATTTTTTGATACTATGCGGGTGGGAGAAATAATTTCAAGAATCAATGATGCAGTAAAAATCAGGGCTTTTATCAATGATGTGTCTATTGGTTTTTTGGTGAATGTATTTATTGTATTTTTTTCATTTGCCTTGATGTTTACTTTTTATTGGAAACTCGCTTTGGTCATGCTTCTGGTAGTACCCTTCTATGCTTTGATTTATTGGGTTACAAATATGCTCAACAAAAAGATTGAAAGAAGGCTGATGGAAGAATCTGCTGAATTAGAATCTCAATTGGTTGAATCCATTACAGCAGCAGGAACCATCAAACGCTTTGGAGCAGAGGACCACGCCAATATCAAAACTGAGATCAGGTTTGTATCCCTTTTAAAGACTGTTTACCAATCAGGTCTGAATAATATTTTTTCCGGTACCTCATCTGAGACAGTTTCACGGCTATTTACTATTATTCTATTGTGGGTTGGTGCCGGGTATGTATTGAAAAATGAAATCACTCCTGGTGAACTGATGTCATTTTATGCTTTGACTGGATATCTAACAGGGCCTGTTTCAAGTTTGATCGGAATGAATAAAACCATACAAAATGCCTTGATCGCTGCGGATAGGTTGTTTGAGATTATGGATCTGGAAGTAGAAAGTGCTGAGGACACTTTCCCGATAAAAAAGGAAGATGTGGGGGATATTCACTTCAAGAATGTAAGCTTCCGATATGGCTCTAGGGCAAATGTGTTTGACAGTTTGAGTTTGGTTTTTCCCAAGGGGAAAATCTCTGGAGTGGTAGGAGAGAGTGGTTCCGGCAAAAGTACCTTGGTCTCTCTGCTTCAAAATCTTTACCCTTTACAATCGGGCAATATTTATATTGGAGAGCATGATATCAAATTTATCAATAATGCCAGTTTAAGGCAGCTAGTATCTGTTGTCCCACAGCGCATAGATCTTTTTGCCGGAAATGTATTGGAAAACATTGCCTTGGGAGATTATCAACCCGATATGCAAAAAGTGGTAAGCATTTGCAATAGGCTGGGTATGATGGGATTTATTGAAAGTTTGCCAAATGGGTTTGGTACTTACTTAGGAGAGAATGGCGCGGCACTTTCAGGAGGGCAGAAGCAGCGCATTGCCATAGCAAGGGCCCTTTACAGAGACCCTGAAATTTTGATCATGGATGAGGCTACAGCTTCTTTGGATCCGGACTCCGAGCAATTTGTGCAACAAACCATTCGGATGCTAGCGGCAGAAGGCAAGACCATCATTTTCATTACTCATAGACTTGCTGCAGTGCAGGATTTTGACAGATTGTATGTGTTGGATAAGGGCAAACTTATCGAAGAAGGAAATCACTTAGAATTGTTGGACAAGGAAGGTAAGTATTTCGATATGATTCGGAAGCAGTTGGTGGTGCTTTAAAATTGTACCAAGTACAATGAATTAAGAAATAATATCTACAATTAACTCAATCAACCAATTCATTTATAGACAATTATATTAAAAACTTAATTAACCATTAACTAACACTATTATGGAATTTATCAGACAAATAGAAAGACTGCAGCTGTTGAATAAGCTTGTTAGGGAACAGCGGACGGGAAGTCCGGAGGAGTTGGCAGAAAGGCTTGGGATAAGTAGAAGGCAATTGTATGTGTATTTGGAATACTTTAAAGACTTAGGTGTGGAAATTCAGTTCTCCCGTCGGATGAATAGCTTTGTCTTTGCCAATCAAAAGCAGGTACATATTGATTGGAAGTTTGAAATTTTGGAGCACTCTGCGGTAAACGAGGTAGTTGGAGGCGCACATTGTGAAGAATGGTCGATGGGGACAAAAATCTGCACTCAAAATTCATGGAGTTTTTCCAATAATTATCAAGTATGAACTATTATTGTAATATCTAAACTTTTAAAAAAAATGAAAACAATAGATAAGCTAGTTTCCTTTTTGAAGGTCCCTTATAAGGCAGAAAAATACACCGATATTAAATTAAAAGATTTTGCGCTGCTTTTGTTTTTGACTCTTTTAATAGTAGTACCCTATGCTTTAATTTTAGACTGGGCGGGGATGGATCAGTTTGACCATAAAATGTTGGAACTGCTGGAAGAGAATAAATGGCTGGTGGCTGTTCTTGCAATATTTTTAGCCCCTTTATTGGAAGAACCGATCTTTAGACTTCATCTTGACCTGAAAAAATCTTCAATTGGTTGGGGTTTGGGATTATCTCTTTTGATGATTTCTGAGGTTTGGTACCCTGTAGCATTGTTGTGGGTTTATTTGATTTTTCTCTATATAAGAGTTGGCCAAGGGCGTAATCCCAATCTTAAATTTGTCGTCTATTGCTCTGCCGCCTTGTTTGCCATGATTCATATGGTCAATTTTACAGGTTTTGATTATGGTGAATATTTTTATTTAGTGCCATTGCTTGTAGCAGGGCAATTTGTTGTAGGATTGGTATTGAGCTATATCAGGTTAAATCATGGGATGTTGTGGGCTATTATTTTCCATGGAGTTTACAATGCCATGTTGATCATACCTGCCATTTATTTTTATGAGCCATAAAAAATGAAAAGTCTTCACTTAGTGCTGTTTTTGTGCACGGAGCGAAGATAAATTAGGTTTATCATAAGTATTATTTTAAACATATAAGTGCGGTAAAGATTTATAAAAACTTTAACAAAGCGTTTTAAATATTATGTGTAACCGAGATATTGTCTCTAACAGATCACTCCAACCTTTCTTTTTTACAAATAGAAGAGTGGTTGCTTTCGTACATCTGTTGATTTCAATAGTAGGTTTAATTTATTATGCTGAATTAGAACAGATTATGGGCAGAGAGCATTTTGTATTCAGGTTTGCATTGGTTTACGGGTTGTTATATATTTTCAAGCCTAATAAATTCTTTGAAAAATGGTCTTTCTTACCCTATCTCTACCCTTTGTTTTTTTTAATTATTATAACCTTACTGGATTTTGGAAACCCTGAAGGAGCAACCGTTTTTGATAAAATCATTGGGTTTTCAATAGGGTTTTTATGGATCATTCTTTTGGAATGG
>NZ_REBN01000158.1 GCF_007692705.1 Mongoliibacter sp. | reverse complement strand
TTTGAATTACCTGTTTATCATCTAATAAGCGGCCAAAAAGTAAACTTTGTGAAATGAACCCGGCTTCAGCTCTTATTCTCTTTTGAAGATCTAAGCCTATCAAAATTCCCAATCGGTTTTGGTCAAATATATTCTGCCCAATATTTTTTCCAAAGCCAATCATGATCTCATCGTATCCAGCGATAAAAGGCACTGATTTTCCTCTGTAAATATTTTTGAAAGCATATTCTACCCTTGCCATATACCTCGCCCGATTCAGATAAGTATAGTTATCTGTCTTAGGACTTGCGGTATTTATAAAGCTGCCGATCCATCTCTGTTCAAGTATAAACCTATGGGTTAGGTTTACTCTACCCAATGGATTGTTTATCTGAATCATTTGAAAAACCCGATATTCAGGAAATAGCCTGGCTGAGGCTTGTAAAGGTACTTTTCCGTATGGATATGTATCGGCATAAGCACCTCCAATTCTGAGCAATACCTGCTCATGTATTTTGGTTTCAAGTCCGGCTCTAAAAAGATTTTGCTGTGGATTATTTAAAAAATCAGACCTTCTTAACTGAAATTCCCCGTGGACTCCCCACTTTTCAGTTAGTTTGTAATTTATAAAAAGAGCATTCCAACTGATGATATTTTCATCAATTATCCGGGTATTTTGGGCTTTTAAAACACTGGGCAAATACCAACTACAAAGAAGTAGAAGGAACAATTTGATCTTCATATACCAACTGATAATTAAAATGCTAAAGTAATTGGTACAAAATTATCAAATAGTTCAGGTGATAGTTAGTAGCATTTGTTACAAAGTCAAAATCTAAATAGAGGACGAATCAATTAAAATAGCCCCATTATCTTCCATGTCCTCCAAAGCTTTTTGAAAATCACCTTCCTTAAGATTGACCGCTTTGGTTGCATCAGTTATGAGGTAAGTTGTAAAACCTTCATCAATGCCGTCTAAAACAGTAAACTTAACACAGTAATCGGCAGCCAATCCACAAATATATATTTCCCTTACCCCTTCTGACTTCAGAAAATCAGACAAACCTGTATCTCCATTCTTGTTGTTGTCAAAAAAGCCACTGTATGAATCTACCAAGGGGTTTGTACCTTTTTGAAAAATTTTAGTCCAATTCTTTCTTTCCAGTTCTGGATGAAATTCAGCCCCTTTACTTTCCTGCACACAATGGATTGGCCAGAGAATCTGTTTGACTCCATTCAATTGAACAAATTCACCGGCTTCAAGGCCTGGGTGATTGGCAGCGAAACTCCCATGATTACCTGGATGCCAATCCTGAGTAGCCACAATAAAGGCGAATTTCTTTTGAAGTTTATTGATAATTGGAATGATAAGGTTGCCATCTTTTACAGCAAGTGCTCCGCCTGGAAGAAAGTCATTTTGTACGTCTACTATAATCAGTGCTTTCATAATCTTTACTTTATTCTTTTCCGATTTCTTGGATGATTAGTGGTGCAATACTTTTTATTTGGAGAAAATCTGAGTTCAATTTGATACTGTTTGGATGGGTGTTGGTAGCTACTACTTTTTTGATCACTCCAGAGTCTTCAATCTTCTTCAAGGCATCATTTGTAAATAGACCGTGTGTGGTAATAGTATAAATGTCTTTCGCACCAGCATTCTTGTAAGCTTTTGCCGCACTTATCAAGGAGCCACCCGTACGAACCATATCATCATAAATGACCACGTCTTTTCCTGCTACATCAGCAGAAATACTAGTAACCTCCGTTTTGTCTCCAGACACCCTTCTTTTGAATACGAAAGCTGCATTTACGCCCATTTCATTTGCCAAAGACTCTACCCATTTGGCCCTTCCAGCGTCAGTACAGGCCATCACGAAGCCTTCATCTGCCAGATTACGAGCCGCTTCAATAATTATTGGTTTACAGTATACATGATGAATCAATGCCTGCCCTTCGAAATAATGTGGTATCCCCTCTGAATGCAAGTCAAAAAATATAAAGTAATTTCCAAGACTTGTTCTTGGCAAAGAGGAAAACATAACGGCCCTAGATTTGGCAGTTACTACTTCTCCATCTTTCACTGCCCTTTCCATTGTAGAATAACCAAAATAGGGAAATATAAGTTGTATGGATCTTGCTCCATATTTGATCAAGGCATAGGCCAAATCATAGATTTCCAATGTATCGCTATCAGAAATGGTACCACCGATCAGCACTACATCCTTACCATTGACGGGCGTCAAAATACGCTGATACCTTTCGCCGTCAGGAAAAAGACGTACCTCTATTTCACCTTTTTCATAATCTCCCAATTGGATGATTTCATCCTGTAAGTATTGGTATTCGGGAATGTTGAATATAATCTTCTTATTATGCGTCATAGTTTTTCATCTTCAATACCAGGTCAGTCCTTAGGGTATAGAGGTCTTGTTCCAAGCCTACAGGATAAATATGTGGGTTGATCAACCTTTTATGAGCCTTATCGAAAAGGGTCAAATTTCTTTTGGCATTTTCCCTGATTTGATGAATATCTGGCCTAGTGTAGACTTTCTCTCCATTTTTAAATATAGGTTTCAAAAGGTATTCTCTTTCAAGTCCATTTACCTGGATCTTTTTTCTTTTTGTTGGGTCATTTGGATCAATGATGGTATAATTGTTTTTCTCTACAGAGTTTTCTGAAAGGTAAATCATGTCTGCTAACGCTTTTCCATTTCTTATAAACCGAACTACCTCATGGACACCGGGAATATTGATTTTAATGGACTGTTGTGACACTTTAACTTTAGGTTCCCATATTCCTGATTCCTGTTTTATCGCCGCTAGCTTGTAGACTGCGCCTAAGGCGGGCTGATCATAAGCCGTTACTAGTTTAGTCCCTACCCCCCAAACATTAATATGCGCTTCCTGAATTTTAAGAGAGGTAATAATCTGTTCGTCGAGATCATTTGAAGCCACTATCACTGCATTGGGAAAGCCAGCTTCATCAAGCATTTCCCTGGCCACCGTACTGTAATAAGCCAAATCACCTGAATCGATCCGGATTCCAACCATTTCTTTACCTTTTTCCCGAAGTGATTTCCCAACAGCTATTGCATTTTTGATACCATTGATCGTGTCATAGGTATCCACTAGAAACACACATTTATCCGGAAAAGCTGAGGCATAGGCATGAAAAGCTTCCAGTTCTGAATCAAAAGACATGATCCAACTGTGTGCGTGTGTGCCTGAAACTGGTATATCAAAGAGTTTTCCAGCCATAACATTACTGGTAGCTGAACAACCGCCAATATAAGAGGCACGACTTGCGGCAAGTGCCCCATCAATTCCCTGGGCCCTTCTTAACCCAAATTCCAATACTGACTGTCCTTTGGCTGCTTCCGTAATTCTAGAGGCTTTGGTAGCTATTAAGGTTTGGAAGTTGATAATATTGAGTAAAGGTGTTTCCAGTAATTGACACTGTATCAAAGGCCCCTTAACCTTTACAATTGGAATATTTGGAAATACTACTGTTCCTTCTTCTACTGCATCTACATCACAAGAAAATTCCAGATTCCTCAAATAATCAATGAATTCCTTTTGAAAAGTTGGAGAACCATCCTCATTTTTCATATCACCCAAATACTCTAGGTCAGCTTCATCAAAACTGAAATTTCTACAGAAATCAACTATATAATCCAGTCCTGCAGCTATAGTATAACCTCCCTGAAATGGGTTTTTCCTGAAAAATAAATTGAAGACAGCTTCTTGTTCCGCTTTCCCGGACTTCCAATAAGCATAAGCCATGGTCAATTGGTAAAAGTCTGTCAAAAGAGCAAGTGAACTTTGGTATAAATCCTTTGTGATTTTCATACAGGTATAAGTAAAACTCAAAAATAAGCTTTTGCATCAATAAAAGCGGGAATTTTAAAACTTGATTTGAACCATCAAAATAAAGTTCTACCATAAAAACCCTATTTCCTGATATTGAACACAACCCCCACCAATACGAAAGACATTCCTATATATGTCATCAGGTTGTAAGTTTCGCCAAATATTAAAAGCCCAAATGCCAAGGCATAAATGATACTCAGATAGCTCAGACTTGAAATCTTGGCGACTTGGGCATTTTGGTATGCCAGTGTTAGAAAATATTGTGCAAACTGTGTCAATATACCTACAGCCAACAAAATGACCCAATCCCAGCCACTAGGCTGCACCCAGATTATTGAACTGATGATGGCAGCTATAGGTAATGTGATCATCGGAAAATAAATCATAATGACAAGAGGATGTTCGGTAGTATTCAGCTTTCTGATAATGTTGTAAGCTAGCCCCATCGCCAAAGAAGCCACTAAGGCTATGGAAAGATCTATTATTGAAATACGGGGATCAAAGCCTTCAATGATCAAAACACCTATGAAAGATATTCCGAAGTAAAAGAATTGTCTTGCCCTTACTTTTTCCTTGACTATAAATATTCCCATAATAGCAGTGAAAACCGGAGCCAGGTAGTTTAGCGTTACAGCACTGGCCAAAGGAATTCGCTGGAGTGTATAAAAAAAAGCTATCAAACCAACTGACCCTACTATTCCTCTCATGATCAGCAATTTCTTGTTGTGGCCCAATACAGGTACTTTTTTTTGCTTGAGAAGCAAATAAGTAAAAACCAGGCTAAAAGCTGATCGGAACAAAATTATCTCTATGGCAGGTATGTGAGATACCAATTTGACTGCGACATTCATCAGGGAAAATAGAAACCCTGCCAACAGCATGTGCTGAATACTTTTATTGATCAAAATGCTCTGGTTTTTTTTCTCTATGGGTAAGGAATTTTATTCACTTAGGGTTCAATTATTCTAATCTATTTAAGTCGTATTCAAACTTTCCGCAATACAATTGCTTTAATAGTCATTGTATTTATAAATTCATGCCGAAAAATTAAAACATATGGCTCTTAAAAAAGGAATAAAAGCACCGGATTTCACCTTATCTTCAACATCAGGGAGTAAATTTACACTAAGTGAAGATTGTAAAGGGAAATCATGTATCATTTACTTTTATCCAAAAGATTTCACGAAAGTTTGCAGTAAAGAAGCCTGTGATTTCAGGGACCAATTTGCAGCATTCAGGAAATTGGATATCCCTATTTTTGGAATCAGCAGAGACGATATCAAAACGCATTTGAGGTTCAAAGCTGAATACGACCTTCCTTTTGATTTATTGAGTGATTTGGATGGAAGGGTATGTAAGGCCTACGATGCGTTGATACCGATTGTTAAAATGCCTAAGCGAATCACCTATTTTCTGGATAAGGAGCATAAAATTGCCGGTGTATATTCTGACATGTTCGAATCAAAGGCACACGTGGAAGAAATGTTGAAGCAAATCCAATAGGAAAGAACTCCCTACTGAATACATTTTTTTTCATTACAGTGGGATGTATATAAATGAGAACTTAGAAAGAAAAAACATGATCACACTTTCTTCACATCGGAAAGAATCTTTCCATCCTGCATGGTAAGGGTTCTATCAGCCATTTGTGCCAATTCTTGATTGTGGGTGACGATGACGAAAGATTGGCCAAATTTTTCTCTTAAGGTAAAAAAGAGCTCATGCAATGCCTGGGCATTATTCGAGTCTAGGTTACCGCTTGGTTCATCTGCAAAAACTATTCTGGGATTATTGATTAGGGCGCGGGCTACTGCTACCCTTTGCTGTTCTCCTCCCGAAAGTTCAGATGGCTTATGTCCCAATCTAGATTGGAATCCCAGCATTTCAGCAAGCTCCAAAGCTCTTTTTCTAAGTTCTGATTCAGGTTTACCGGCAATCAATCCAGGAATCAGAATATTTTCTTCAGCGGTAAATTCAGGTAAGAGGTTATGGAATTGAAAAATAAATCCGATCTGGCTGTTTCTAAAATCAGCAAGTTTATCTCCTTTCAATTTTGTTACATGTGTATCCCCAATCCACACATCACCTGAGTCCGATCGGTCTAAAGTACCTAAGATATGGAGTAAAGTACTTTTGCCTGCGCCTGAGGCTCCCACTATCGAAACAACTTCATTATCAGCAATTTCTACATCTACCCCTTTTAGTACCTGCAATTCACCGTAAAATTTTTGAACACCCTTTGCTTTTAACATATAATAATTTTAATGGAGTAATGAGAATTATAAACTTAGACAAGACGCTTCAAAAATGCCATTTATTTCCCAAAAAGAGCATAGCTTAATTTGAAAAATCAATATGAAGGGCTTAACTTCGGGCAAAAATTTTCACAAGGATGAACATACACGAATATCAAGCTAAAGAACTTTTGAAAAGCTATGGAGTGAAGATTCAGGAAGGCATCGTTGCCGATAGCCCGGAAACTTCACTAAAAGCCGCAAAGAAACTTAATGCAGAAACAGGAACTTCCTGGTACGTAATCAAAGCCCAAATCCACGCAGGTGGACGTGGGAAAGGTAAAGTAAAGGAAACCGGATCAAACGGTGTGGTCCTTGCAAAATCTCTTGATGAGGTATCAGAAAAAGCCAAAAACATCCTTGGTGGAACCTTGGTCACCATTCAAACAGGTGAAGAAGGAAAAAAGGTAAATAAAGTTTTGATCGCTCAGGATGTGTATTATCCAGGTGCATCAGAACCAAAAGAATATTACTTGTCTATACTTTTGGATAGAGCAAAGGGATGCAACGTCATCATGGCTTCTACTGAGGGAGGAATGGACATAGAAGAAGTTGCAGAAAAAACACCTGAAAAAATCATCAAGGAATGGGTAGACCCTAAAGTTGGTCTTCAGGGATTCCAAGCCAGAAAAGTGGCATTTAAGCTTGGATTGGAAGGTAACGCATTCAAAGAGATGGTGAAATTTATCACCGCCCTGCACAATGCATACGTAGGATCCGATGCTTCGCAATTTGAAATCAATCCGGTTCTAAAGACATCTGACGATAAAATCCTCGCAGTGGATGCTAAGGTTAACATTGATGACAATGCTCTTTACAGACACAAAGACCTGGCTGAGTTAAGAGATTTGGCGGAAGAGGATCCTTTGGAGGTAGAAGCTGCAAAATCCGATCTTAACTACGTTAAATTGGATGGAAATGTAGGCTGTATGGTAAACGGAGCTGGATTGGCAATGGCTACTATGGATATGATTAAATTATCTGGTGGTGAACCTGCCAACTTCCTTGACGTGGGTGGCGGTGCCAATGCAACTACGGTTGAAGCTGGATTTAGAATTATCCTACAGGATCCAAATGTAAAAGCGATTTTGATCAATGTTTTTGGTGGAATCGTAAGGTGTGACAGGATCGCCAATGGTGTAGTTGAAGCTTACAAATCAATCGGAGACATTCCTGTTCCGATTATTGTTAGACTTCAAGGTACCAATGCTGAGGAAGGCGCTAAAATCATAGATGAGTCAGGTCTTAAAGTATCTTCAGCGATTACCCTAAAGGAAGCTGCTGAGAAAGTAAGGGCCGCAATTTCATAAATATCAGACTAAGGAAATTTTCCTTAGTTTCCGCACTCGTAGTTCAACTGGATAGAATATCAGATTTCGGCTCTGAGGGTTGAGGGTTCGAATCCTTCCGAGTGCACAAATCCCCCTGAAATTTCAGGTGGATTTTTTTTGTTTAAAATTTGGTGAAAATAGAAAGCCACGGCAGCCAACGCCTTGAAAAGGTTTTCCAGGGAATTAAAATCTTAGATTTCAGATTTGTGAAAAAAGCGAGGATTATAGCCTTGTAAAATGATAATGAGATAGGCAGAGCAAAGCTGAAGCCTTTCCGACTGGTCATCCGGGCGGAGAAGAATTGGAGGATATCCGGAAACGGATAGAATCGAAAATACAGCGTATAGTCTTCACGCATCAGAAGCTGCCATTCGAGAGGCTTTCTAAAGGACGTAGACTCAAGGAGCTGGTGATCATTACCATCAAAACGCTGGATGATGGGGGTGAAAATGCGGTGAATAAGTATATAATAGAGTTGAAAAAAACAAAAATTCAAATCAAAATTTAATTTTTATTTTTGTTTAAACTTTTGGTTAAACATGCTTATTTATTCCTAATAAGTAATTTTATTCTATAAAAAGACAATTTGTATTACAATTATTTTGAAGTATCTTAGAGCTATGATAAAGAAAAATAATATGAAAAACTTGAAAATGAACCCGCAAATTCGGTTTGATCATTTAGACAAATGTGATGAGTTAATTGGTCAAGCAATTAATCATTTTGAAGAACAAACCAAGAAAATTCAAAACCTAGGAAAAATACTGGAGGAAAAACTAAAACCACTTAAAGAAATTGAAATATATCAAATTGATACATATCGAATATCTAAGCAAGTATCCAGTATAAAGATTGGGGATATTCATAAAAATCCATTTTTAAAAAATTAATATCGAAAAAGCCAGCTCCTAAGCTGGCTTTTCAATTCAGACCCCTATGCGAAATAATCCTGCTCGGCTTGGAATATCGGATTTGGAAGATGACCTGGTCGCCTTTTTTGACGGGGATTTTTTCGGGGTAATTGAATATCGATAGCTCCGTGTCCTCGGGAGCCGTGAATATGACTATGCCGCGATTGTGGAGTGGTTTCATTCATTGAAAATAACTCAAATCCATTTCTTAAAATTGTAAAAATACGTAATAGATTATAAGATTCTTTGATTTTAATCATGTTTTCCTCTGATTTCCAGCATGATTTTAACATTCACCTGTCGCTACCTTTACAGGTAATAAGTGTAACCACAAATATGAAAACCATGAAAAAAATACTGATCCCCACCGACTTTTCAGCATGTGCAAAAACAGCTGAAACATATGGAATGGAATTAGCCAAGCAGATCAAAGCAGAATTGGTCTTTCTCCATATCATCATCACACCGGTTAACTGGTCTAAATTGACCAAAGAGCAGGAAAACCTGTTTCCTGAAACAAAGGAAAATATTTCAAAAGCAAAAAAGGAATTGAATACCTTATTGGAAATGGCTGAAAAATCCGGTGTCAAAGCAACCAAACTCCTGGTCTTCAATAGTGGAAATGAAAAGATTCAAAAGTTTATAGAATCTGAAAAGATAGATATCGTAGTAATGGGTTCTCATGGACAATATGGCTTCAAAGAACACATGCTGGGTACAAACACTTACAGTGTACTTAGAAGAGCAGAAATACCTGTAATAGTGGTAAAAGAAGACAATGTAAAGACAGCTGTCAAAAACCTAATATTTGCCACCAATTTCAAAGAAGAAACAGGATCCTCCTTTTCTCAGATTGAAAAACTGGCAGAAGAACTAGGAGCAAAATTGCATATCCTCTTTGTAAATACACCAACCTATTTCATGGAAACGAATGACATTCTTTCAGTAGGTCAATCGTACTTGAATGAGTTTGGGAATTACAATTACGACATCACTATTATTGATGCTTTCAAAGAAGAAAGAGGAATTCTGCAATTCGCGGAAAAGCTAGATGCAGATGGTATAGCGGTTATTACCTTCGGTAAATCTGATTTGATGCAATACTTCTCCCCTAGTATAACCGAGAACTTGATTGCCATGTCAGAATTACCAGTAATTAGTATCCGGAAATCTAAAAAATAGTTTGTAAGAAAGTGAGATTCTATGGTATTAAAGCAACTTCAAAATGGAGTTGCTTTTTTTATAATAAAAAAGCAGAAGAAACTCTCCTGCTCTTTATATGAAAACTAAACCAACTATTATTTAACTACCACAATTAGAACAAAAATAGCACTTAAAAATAATATTCAAAATTTTTTACAAAAAAGGTGTGTGTACACCTATTTTTTGTTGCCCACTTTATACAATATTCCTAATGCCAATGCCTGGCTATATTGAATTCCTGGATCCATATCTATATCATATACATTGATACTCGTAAAAGTAACATCTACAAATTCTGTGATTTTAGCTATCACCGTAATGTCCAATCTATGGTCAATTGTATTAAATGCAAGGGTTTCATAATTCGCAAAAAGTTGGTACCTGGTATTAATGGCTAGATTCTCCGTGATTTCCTTATTGTACGTCATGAAAATTTGAGCTGCAAGCCATTCTGTACGGATCCTACTACCAATAGGGACACCATAATTCTCAGGTACATTTTCTGCAATACTCGTATTATTCACGAATGTCAATCGCGGTGATATTGGAGCAATCCTCAAGGCAAACTCTTCATTTGGTTTGTATTCCGCTCCAATTGCAGTAGTAAGAAATGCTGGCGCAAAGAAACTGGAAATCAATACTGGTTCATCACCACCAAAATCGAATCCATCGGCGAATTGTGATATAAAATTGACTGCACCAAAATAATTCCACTTATCACTGATCTTATACCCTATTTTAGAGTCAAAGAATATCCTGTCATTAGACTTACGCAATTCCTGTCCTTCATTTTTGACTACCCCAAAAATCATTTCAAGTTGATTGTCCCATGACCATTTATCTTTTGCATAATTGGCTTTTCCAGTCAATATTGAACCAAAAGCCACCGAGTTAACACCTCCCGCTTTCCAGTTGCCACTAAAAGAAGCTTGGTTAAAATTTAATCCAAAACTTAGACCTGAATCCCAATAGGTAGTGTCCTGTACATCTTCTGTATCCAAGTCCTGAGCAAAAATCTGCATACCGTACACCAAACAAAAACATAATAGTAAAACCTTTTTCATCATATATAATTTAAGTTCTATAATTTTTCAAAGTAAATAATTAATCTAAACAAACTGAAAAACGTTAACTTATTAGTATAAAAAAAAATAGTATTCAGAATTTTGCTTAATTCAGTTAAATTCTTTCGCTAAACAACATTTCACCCGATAAAATGAATAAAAATTTCTCCTTATATATCGTTTTAGTGTTTTTGCTTTTTTCTATCAGCAGTTGTAGTTCTATTGAAATTTTTAAGGAAAAGACCGAATTTGCTCCGTATAAAAAGTATAGCACCTTCGCCATCTTGAATAAAGAATATGGACAAAAGGGTTTTAATGACCCCTATCTTGATGCTGTTGTTGCTGATGGTCTTGAATTTCTTCTAGTAGAAAAAGGCTTGGTGTACGATCCAAAACAACCTGAGATCATATTGAGGTACACTTCTAATGAAGATCCCAGGCAAAAAGAAATAGTCAATAATAGGATGCCTATGTGGGGATTCAGGGTTTGGGATCCATGGATGTATGATCCAAGATTTATGAATCAACCTCCGATAAGCACCAAAAATTATGAACTACTTCAATTAATAGTGGATTTTGTTGATCCTAAGAATGATAAAATGTTGATGAGGCTTACCGCTGTTTCGGAAGTAAATTCTCAAAAAGAAAAACGGAGAAAAGTAAAAAAATCAGTAGAACAAGTTGTAAAAACTTATATTGAACATATAAATATCAAATAACATAATCCCGAAAACAATGGAAAAAAGATTTAATTCATTGGAAGAGTTTTATCCCTATTACCTATCAGAGCACCTTAACCCAACCTGTAGGAAATTACACTTTGTAGGAACCGCCTTACTTTTCCTGATATTGGGCTACGCACTGTTTAGTGGCAATTATCTGTTATTACTGTTGATTCCTGTTGTAGGATATGGATTTGCGTGGGTTGGGCACTTCTTCTTTGAAAAAAATAAGCCAGCAACATTTCAATATCCATTTTATAGTTTGGTGTCAGATTTCAAGCTTTTTTTCGATTTATTGAGTGGAAAACAAACTTTCAACCCTAAATAAATACTTTTAAATACTAAAAAACGTTATTAGACCATTGGATATAAAAAACATTTTGTTATTTTTGTATTAACAAATTTGTATTTCGAACTGATAATTTTGTATGTTGATGGTAAAAATAGTTCTCATTGATGATGATCCGATAAGCACTTTCGTGACAGAAAAGCTTATTTCTAAAAATATCAGATTCCCTTATCAGATATTCAAGTATGATAATGCTGTAAATGCACTTAAAGAAATGGATAACATCCAACCAAATTATTTATTTTTAGACCTCAATATGCCAGAAATGACTGGATGGGATTTTCTTGAAGAGTTTGAACCAATTGAATCTTCTCCTGAAGTATATATTCTTAGCAGTTCAGTAGACGAAAGAGATATAAATAAAGCCCGAAATTACTCCTTGGTAAAAAAATACCTCTCGAAACCTTTGATAAAAAAATACATCAAAACCATCTTCAACTGATGGTTTTTTTTTGCATTTTATTTTTTTAAAAAAATAGAAACAAGAAATGATACTAGCGGGTTATCATTTTGAAATTGATTATTTATAATCCCTCCAGTTTACAATATCATTCTGTATTAAAGGGAAATAGTCAGGTTACTTCTTACAGAAAAATCAATTTATTATAATTTTGATTTTTTGTCGAAAGTAGGATCTTTACTACCGTTAATGATTCAGTTATGAGTAAATTGGAATAATAAAACTTAACCATATATGGCAAAACCAAGCGAACATCTGATCGAGGCATTTAGAAAAACCATAAAAAAATTAAAAAACGACGCTCCATATCAATGGGGTCATATGGGAGCATGCAATTGTGGAAACCTTGCTCAGGAATTAACCAAGCTTAGTAAAGCAGAGATTCACCAATATGCAATGCAAAAATCAGGAGACTGGAATGACCAATTAATCGATTACTGCCCTACAAGCGGCTACCCTATGGATCTGATGATTCAAAAAATGATTGATGCAGGGCTTAATATTGATGAACTCAAACATTTGGAAAGATTGTCTGACCAAAAAGTTCTACAACAAATCCCCTTTGAAAGAAGAATCAAAATGAAAAAAAATAAAAAGGAGGATGTCATACTCTATATGGAAACTTGGTGTAATATGCTAGAAGAGGAGTACTCACAAAACATCCAGATTACCATACCTGATAAAAAAAGATCGAAAACTTTTGCATAAAAAAGAAAACAAAAAATAAATCACTACTGTATTAGCGTAAAACAAACCTTTTGATATATTTGAACAAATAAATTGATTACGTTATGGATGATTTCGAAGACGATTTTGATGAGTTTGATGACTCAGAGGATGATGATGAATTTGCTGAGGAATTTCAAGACGAGGTCTATGACCTTGATGAAGATTCAGAGTTTTTAGATGACAATATCATAGACTTTGATGAGGATGATCTTGATGACGAATTTGATGATGATTTCGACGACGACGACCTCGAAGATGATCTTGATGATTGATTGATTAAAATCCAAAATTGGAAAGCAGGTTATTATTTGGCCTGCTTTTTATGTTTTCATTTTGAAGCCAAAATGATCTCACGTATATTTCGAAAAATTTAAAGAACTAATCCACTTATAATATGACTTTACTAGAAATTTTCAGCGCCCCTATAGCATCCGGTGCCCAAACATTTATACTTATCGTTTGTATTTTGATTGGACTTGGTGCAGGGATCAGCGCAATTGATCTTAGAAATACCAAAGAACCAAAAGAAAAGCAATAGAGGTCAATTGACCTCTTTTTTTTTAATGTACATTCCCCATCAATTTTCTAATTGGCTTACTGATTAAAAGTAATACAACACCGGCACCTACAGCTATTGAAACGATCAGGAAATACTGGCTTGGCATTTCTGCTAATGCATCCTCTGTTCCACCACTTACCTCTCCTGAGATCAACCCGGCAAAAAGATTACCTAAAGCAACGGAGATAAACCACATGCCCATCATTTGACCTTGAAATTTTTTAGGGGCTAATTTAGTAGTCAAGCTCAATCCAACGGGACTTAAGCTCAATTCACCAAAAGTGTGAAGCATGTAAGTGAAGACAAGCCAAGTCGGAGCGGCAAGTTCTCCAGAAGCAGCTATTTTAGCAGCAAAATACATCACCAAAAAGCCTAGTCCCAGCAATATTAGACCAAAAGCAAATTTGGCAGGTGAGCTGGGTTCAAGATTTCTTCTTCCCAACCAAACCCACATGGCGCCGAAAAATGGTGCAAAAATAATGATAAACATGGAGTTGATGGATTGGAAATATCCGGTGGGAATTTCCCAACCCAAAAAAGACCTATCTGTAAATCTTTCGGCAAAAAGGTTTAGGGTGCTTCCGGCTTGTTCAAAACCAGACCAAAATAAAGCAGAGAACAAAATCACAATTACAATGGCACCGGTTTTCTTCTTTTCGTCAGCATTTAGTCCGCCATAAGCAAATACATAACCAAAATACAACACTGTAATTACACCTATAATTTTGTACGATAAGCTTGCAATTCCAAAGGCATCAATTTCTATGATACCTGTGAAAACTATAGCAACTAAAAAGAATAAGGAAGCAGTAAATGCAAGACCTCCCATCTTCATTGTCTTTAATTTCCTTTCTTCAGCCTCACCTTGAGGAGGTAGGAGTTCTCCTTTTCCTTCTAGGGTCCCTAATGACATTTTGTATTGTATCAAACCTATAACCATACCCAGTCCAGCTAAGCCAAACCCAAAATGCCAGTCATATACTGCAACAGTAGAGCATGCCAAAGGGGCTATGAAAGCACCTAGGTTAATACCCATATAAAAAATTGAAAAACCAGCATCCCTTTTAGAGCTTCCATCAGGATAAAGCTGACCTACAATCGAACTGATATTTGGCTTTAATAGTCCTGTACCTATGACAATTAAGATCAACCCCAAATAAAAGGAATTCGTATCCAAACTACTTAAAGTACTTTTTTCAACAGTTTCTTGAAATAAACTAAAGATACCAGGGAGTGCCATTGTGAAGTGGCCAAAAGCAATGATAATTCCGCCATACCATACTGTTTTTTTCAAACCGAACAATCTATCTGCAAACCAGCCTCCAGGCAAGGCAAGCAAATAAACCCCCATAGTGTAAAGACCATAGATGGCCCCTGATGTCCTATCATCAAACCCAAGTCCACCATCTATCACAGCTGTAGTCATAAATAAAATGAGTAATGCCCTCATTCCATAGTAACTGAACCTTTCCCACATTTCTGTAAAAAACAAAGTCATTAAGCCTTTGGGGTGACCAAAAATAGTTGGGCCAGGGAATAACTCTAAGTTGCCATCTGCCGGAACCTTTCCAAATTTATTTTCCAAAATAGTCGAATTAGTTAAATCAAAATTTTCATCGGCTACAATGATAACTCAAATTTTTGAAATCTACTATTCTATGAAAGGACAAAAATTCGGATGTTTTAGACTGTCAAACTTCTCCTAAAGGGCATTTTATTTTTTATTTATTTACTTCGTGATACTACTATATCTATTTACCAAAATTACACTCCGTAATCGATTGAAAAGCTTAAAAAAGGGCTTTTATTATTTTTATTATAATTTAATGAGCTATCTTTGAAAGCATAACTTTAGATCTTAAAATTAACCTCATGAGTACACGAGAACTCGAAATCCAAGCTATGCCCAAAAGCTTATCAGATTTAGGGATTGAAACCTCAAAACAAGTTTTTTGGAACCTTCAACCCGCTCAATTGGTAGAACATGCCATCAAAAATCAAGAAGGTGTCCTGACCGATACAGGTGCCTTGATGGCCGACACTGGTGAATTTACCGGTCGCTCTCCTAAAGACCGTTTCATTGTCAAGGACCAACTTACGGAAGATTCCATTTGGTGGGGTGATATCAACATTCCAATAGCTGAAGCTAAATTTGATCAACTTTATAAAAAGATGGTAAATCATTTAAAGGACAAAAACCTTTATGTACGTGATGCCTATGCTGGTGCTGATCATAAATACCGTCTTAATATAAGAGTGATCAACACCTTGGCATGGCACAATATGTTTTGCTATAACATGTTTTTGAGACCATCGCAAAATGAATTAGAAAATTTTGAGAATGAATTCACTATAATTTGTGCACCTGAATTTAAGTCTGATCCCAGTCAAGATGGTACCCGTCAAGAAAACTTTGCAATAATAAACCTAAGTAAAAGAATCCTTTTGATAGGTGGTACAGCCTATGCAGGAGAAATGAAAAAAGGAATTTTTTCTGTACTAAACTTTTTACTGCCCCATAAGCACAATGTGCTGTCTATGCATTGTTCTGCCAATGT
>NZ_REBN01000118.1 GCF_007692705.1 Mongoliibacter sp. | reverse complement strand
TTAAATAATATTATTGAAATTCATAATTTTTATGTAAAAAAACATCGATTAACAAAATATTATTCTGTTTAAACCTGTATATAATTAATATTTAACAATATTTATTAAAATAAAAAGTAGGATTCTACTGATATTATTCAAAAAATTAAAATTTACTATGTTAAGTGACTTTTTCTACCTAAGCCTTAGTTAGTTGCAGATTGTAATTGAATATTTTTATTATATGTATACCCGCAACTACACCACTATCCAATTAAAAATGGATCCAAGAACAACCCGATATTAATAGATATTGGCTTGAAATTATAAGTTAATTCTATTATAAAAATTATACTGGTAAGAAGGCGGATAATCATAATTAATTATTACAAGTTCTTTGCTACAAAACCTACTTACTTTATTTAATACTAATAGGCAGATATAAAAAAAGGCCACCCGATTTAGGCAGCCTTTTGTATTATATTGAATTATCTTATGGTTATGCTTCAGCAGAAACAACATTTACATAAGATTTTCCATCAAATTTCTTTCTGAATTTAACCTTGCCATCAGTGAGAGCAAATAGTGTATGGTCTTTGCCTACACCTACATTCTCTCCTGGATGATGCTTGGTACCTCTTTGTCTAACGATGATGTTACCGGCAATTACTGCCTCACCACCAAATTTTTTGATCCCAAGTCTTTTACTATGAGATTCTCTACCGTTTCTGGAACTACCGACACCTTTCTTGTGAGCCATAATATTATTAGTTTATGATTTCATCAGAAATCTTACAATGTGATATTTTCAATCAATACTTTAGTATAATTCTGTCTGTGACCATTCTTTTTCTTATAGCCTTTTCTTCTTTTCTTCTTGAAGACTATAATCTTGTCACCCTTTACATGATCAAGGATTTTCCCTGATACCTTGGCACCTTCTAGAATAGGTGCTCCAATTGACACAGTACCGTTATCGTCAGCTAACAATACTTGGTCAAACTCCACGGAAGCGCCAGCTTCGCCTTGCATTAATGGTGCATAGACAAACTGATCTTTTGTTACTTTGAACTGCTTTCCTGCGATGTTAACAATTGCGTACATATTATATTTTAAATATTGCTTTAGGAAATTGAGGTGCAAATATAGGGATCATCAACACAATAAAAAAACTATTATTAAAAATTAACCCTAAAATTCAGTAAATGAAACATTTGGGTAATGGTATCCTTTCATTTGCTTATTTTAAATTGGCAATAGAGAAGGCAAGGTTTTTTATATTAGAAATATAAGATGATAAACCAAAGGTAAACAGCATTTTGATGTGTGTAAGTAATTGATTGAGTTCGCAAGAAAATTTCGTTACACACTGATTTATAGTGACTTATATCCGAATATTGCCTTCATATGCAAATAATACAAAATTGAACCTCGGTCAAAATAGAGGTGTTTTTTTGGCTCAAAAATCTTTTTACAATTATTTAAAAAAAGTTTTATAGGCAGATAATCCCTTATTTAATTAATTTATAACTTTAATTGAATTAGTATATAATACTTATTTATAGTTATTTATATTGTTTTTGAACTATATTCAAAAAACTATCAAATTCGTAGGTTTTCGGGTTTTATTTTTGAAAATTGTTAATCATATTTGTTGGAAGGCTGTTTCCAAAAGACAGCCTTTTCTGTCCAGTCTGTGTAAGAAAAGTGATCAGGCTTTAGAAACTGATAATATTCTGAAACAAAAAAATTAAGAGCAATGCAACAAGTAGAACCCATACTCCAAGAAAACGGCGGTAGATTTGTATTATTCCCCATACAGCATGATGACATTTGGCAATACTATAAACAGGCTGAGGCAAGCTTTTGGACAGCTGAGGAGATTGATCTTAGTCAAGACTTAAAAGACTGGAAAAATCTCAATGATGGGGAAAGACACTTTATTTCACATGTACTGGCATTTTTTGCGGCAAGCGATGGTATAGTGAATGAAAATCTAGCAGAACACTTTGTTTCAGAAGTTCAATATACTGAAGCTAAGTTTTTTTATGGTTTTCAAATTGCCATGGAAAACATCCACTCCGAGACTTACAGTCTTTTGATTGATACCTATATCAAAGACGCAGTTGAAAGAGATAAATTATTGAATGCTATAGAACACATTGATTGCGTAAAAAAGAAAGCAGACTGGGCCTTGAGATGGATTGACAACGGCACATTTCAGGAGAGATTGATTGCTTTTGCAGCAGTAGAAGGCATATTCTTTTCTGGTTCATTTTGTTCCATTTTCTGGTTGAAAAAAAGAGGACTGATGCCTGGACTTACCTTCTCCAACGAACTCATCTCAAGAGATGAAGGACTTCATTGTGATTTCGCATGCCACCTTTACACCCAGCATGTTAACAATCCGCTTCCTAAAGAGACGGTAACCAGTATAATCCAAAACGCTGTTGAGATTGAAAAGGAATTTGTCACAGATGCATTGCCCGTTAAATTAATAGGCATGAACTCAGACCTGATGTGTCAATATATTGAGTTTGTAGCTGACAGACTCCTAATGGAACTAGGCTGTGATAAAGTATGGAACAGCACCAACCCATTTGACTTCATGGACATGATATCATTACAAGGGAAAACCAACTTCTTTGAAAAAAGAGTGGGGGATTACCAAAAAGCCGGTGTTATGAAATCTAAAGATGCTGTTGACTCTCCAAAATTCTCTATGGGAGAGGAATTCTAATATAACCCAATAACCTACCCACCACCAAAATTTTAAAAGCATGTTAGTAATAAAAAGAGACGGACGAAGAGAATCTGTAAGATTCGATAAGATTACTGCAAGGATTGAAAATCTTTGTTATAATCTTGATAGCCGATATATACAGCCTATAGAAGTTGCCAAAAAGGTGATTGATGGGCTTTATGATGGAGTGACCACCACCGAATTGGATAATTTGGCTGCTGAAGTTTGCGCTTCACTTACCATAAAGCATCCTGATTACGCTGTATTGGCTGCCAGAATCGCTATCTCCAATCTTCACAAAACCACAAGTCAGTCTTTTTCCAATACCATGAAAAGACTGTACACCTACATCAATCCCAAAACAGGTGAAAATGCAGCTTTAATTGCTCCGGATGTGTATGGTGTGGTCAAAAAACATGCTGCCCTTTTTGATGAGGCTATTGATTACAAAAGGGATTTTGATTACGACTATTTTGGATTCAAAACTTTAGAAAAAAGCTACTTAATAAAGTTGGATGGAAAGGTAGTGGAAAGGCCACAGCATATGCTGATGAGAGTTGCTGTTGGAATCCACAAAGAAGACATAGAATCTGCAATAGAGACGTACAATCTGTTGTCTGAAAAATGGTTCACACATGCTACTCCTACCCTTTTCAATGCAGGTACACCCAAGCCACAGTTGTCTTCGTGCTTTTTGCTGACAATGAAGGATGACAGCATCGATGGCATTTATGACACATTGAAGCAAACAGCAAAAATTTCTCAATCGGCTGGAGGAATAGGCTTGTCAATACACAATGTAAGGGCAAAGGGTAGCTATATCAGAGGTACAAACGGTGTTTCAAATGGTATCGTACCGATGTTGAGAAACTTCGACATGACTGCTAGGTATGTAGATCAAGGTGGTGGAAAAAGAAAAGGTAGTTTTGCTATTTATTTGGAGCCTTGGCATGCCGATGTCAAAGACTTTTTAGAGCTGAAAAGAAACCACGGAAAAGAAGAAATGCGTGCCAGGGATCTATTCTATGCGATGTGGATACCCGATCTATTTATGAAGCGGGTTGAGCAAAATGATGAATGGTCATTGTTTTGCCCAAATGAAGCTCCCGGATTAGGAGATTGCCATGGAGAGGAGTTTGAAAAATTATACGAAAAATACGAAAGAGAAGGCAGAGCTCGTGAAACTATAAAGGCCCAAGAGCTTTGGTTTGAGATCCTGGAATCCCAAATCGAGACAGGAACCCCTTACATGCTTTACAAGGATTCTGCAAATAAAAAGTCAAACCAGCAAAACTTGGGGACAATAAAGTCTTCCAACCTGTGTACCGAGATTATAGAATATACAGCACCTGATGAGGTAGCAGTATGTAACCTTGCATCTCTCGCTTTACCAAAATTTGTATTGACGGGCACTGATGGGAAAAAATATTTTGACCACAAAAAGCTCTATGAAATTACCAAAGTAGCTACCAGAAACCTCAACAAGGTAATTGATGTCAACTATTACCCTGTAGAAGAAGCTAAAAGATCTAATTTTAGACACAGACCTATAGGTCTAGGAGTACAGGGGCTGGCAGATACATTTATATCCTTAAGAATGCCTTTTGATTCAGAAGAGGCAAAGGGATTAAATAAAGATATATTCGAGACTATTTATTTTGCTGCCATGGAGACTTCCATGGAGTTGGCCAAAACTCAAGGTACCTACGAAACATATGAAGGCTCACCTACTTCCAAAGGACAATTTCAGTTTGATTTATGGGGAGTAACACCAGAGTCAGGAAGATGGGCCTGGGATGACCTTAAAGTCAAAGTTAAGAAGTATGGGGTAAGAAACTCCCTCTTAGTAGCACCTATGCCAACTGCATCTACTTCTCAGATTCTTGGTAATAATGAGTGTTTTGAGCCTTATACCTCAAACATTTATACAAGAAGGACGCTATCAGGTGAATTCATTATTGTCAATAAGCATTTGATGAAAGACCTCATCCGTCTAGGAATATGGAATGACAACATGAAGAATAGACTCATTGCTGCTAATGGATCAGTCCAGGCAATCCCAAATATTCCTCAAAATATCAAAGATATTTACAAGACAGTTTGGGAGATTTCTCAAAAAGTCATCATAGATATGTCTGCCGATAGAGGTGCATATATTTGTCAATCTCAAAGTATGAACGTTTTCATGCAAGACCCTAATTTCGGTAAACTAACTTCTATGCATTTCTATGCTTGGAAAAAGGGACTGAAAACAGGTATGTATTACTTGAGGTCCAAAGCAGCAGCAAGTGCCATTCAGTTTACAGTAGATAAGGCTGCACTGGAAGCAGACAAAATTGCTGATGCGGCTCTACTTGATAAAGCAAAATCCCAGAATCAAGATGCAATCGCTTGCTCACTCGATGATCCCGATGGTTGCGAAATGTGTGGCAGTTAATATTAAATTTTAGAGTTCGTTTGTTAGTAAAAAGCGTCTGATTTTTCAGGCGCTTTTTCTTTTTAAACCTTAATCAAAAATAGAATTGTGTAAAGAAAAGAAAGAAAGCAATTCTCCAATCTGATACCATGAAAAAACGAAGGCCGCACTAGGCCTTCGTTTTTTCATAGTGAATATCAATAGCAAATTTTAAACCCTCAATAAACTTAAGCTTTCTCTGATACAGATCTGATTTTATCCCAAACCCGAAAGAAATTCTTATGACATATTTTTTCAATATCATCTCTGGAATACCCCAACTTCATTAACTCCGCTATTAAGTTTGGGTACATGGAAGCATCCTTGAGTCCTTCAGGAAGTGTATCACCTACCCCATCAAAGTCAGAGCCTAATCCTACATAGTCGATGCCCACCAATTTGACGACATGATCAATATGTTCAGCGACTTTGGAAACATGTACTGTAGGCTTTTTATCTGCAGAATATTTCTTGATATAATCCTGTGCTTCTTCATCTCTATAAGTCAGGTTATTATACTCCAACCATTCCACGATGTGTGCCCTGATTTGGGAGTTGGCATCTGCATAGGCTTGATCGAGAAAACTGCCTCCAAAAGTTATCATCACCAGACCATCCTTTTCGGCAATTTTTTTAATGATCTCATCAGACACATTCCTTTCGAAACCAGGAGTAAAGTTCCTGACAGAACTATGAGTAGCCACTATTGGAGCTTCACTTATTTCAGCAACATCAAAGAATGTCTTATCGGTTATATGTGATACGTCTATAATCATCCCTAGACGATTCATTTCTTTGACCACTTCCTTTCCAAATTCACTCAATCCTCCATGGGTTTCCGAATCGTCATAAGAGGAATCTCCAACAAGGTTGTCCTTGCCATGTGTCAATGTCATGTACCTTATTCCTTTATTGAAAAAATATTCAATGTTAGATAGATCATCTTCAATAGCTGCTGCATTTTCTATTCCCATCGGCAGAGAAAGAAGACCCTTTTCAAAATTCGTCTTAATATCTTCTGGGGAATTGGCCATGGCTATTTTATCAGGCCAAGTACTTGCCAGTTTTTCAACCATCATGATCAAAGTATCAGCTAGACCTTTGGCTCCTCCCGTCTCTTGATAGGACGCAGGTATATAAATTGCCATAAAAGGAGCATCCATACCTCCTTCTCTTGCTCTCACATAATCAATATTCCCTTCTTCCTGCCGATTGATGAAGTCATAAGCCTTTTCCAGATCTCCATCGGTTTGGTTGTAAATTCTTAGAGGCAAATCCATGTGTCCATCTACAATAATAGTGCTTTGAGCAATCTCATGTGCAATTTCCAACCTTTCCTCATCGGACATTTGGGTATAATCGGCTTCATTTTGTTCAGTACTAGAGCTGCAGGCCCAGAAGCAGACGGCTGCAAAAGCCAAAATCATAATTTTCTTCATAATGTTAGTTTTGGTACAAAAATTAAATTAGGGTTTTCAGTCAATATTCTGAATTTAAGATTTACAAACGGTCAATTATAAATTTCAAATCATGAAATTTCCGCTCGTATAATAAGTCCATCCCAACAAATGCACTTTAAGAATTATAAGTAAATTGATGTATAACCAACCAAAAAGAAAATGAACAAATTGACTCTTGTTATTCTCTTATTTTTACTGTTTTCCTGTAAGGAAAGTAAATCTCCAAAAATCACAATATCCATTGCAGAAGAATTATCTGAAAATCTACAAGATGGCAGACTTCTTCTCCTATTTCACCACGATGAGGGAACGGAGCCAAGGTTTGCAGTAAGTGACGATGTACATTCCGCACAAGTTATTGGGATGGATTTCGATAATCATCAGATTGGAGAATCATTTGAATTTGATATTTCCGGATTCGGTTATCCCATCGAAAATTACAAAGACATCCCATCTGGCGAATATTGGGTACAAGCCTATGTAGTGAAATATGAGACTTTCAACAGGTCTGATGGCCATACGATCAAAATGCCCATGGACCAATGGGAAGGGAGACAATGGAACCGCACACCTGGCAATGTGTATAGCAAGCCCCTTAAAGTAAACTGGGATGGGAAATCAGACTTATCAATCGAAATAGATCAAATCAATCCACCTGTTGAGGAGCCTGAAGACACAGAATTCATCAAACACATTAAATTCCGATCCGACTTGCTTTCAGAATTTTGGGGTCGAGATATTTACCTAGGGGCACATATTCTGATCCCTAGAGATTTTGAACAAAATACAGATGAACACTATCCACTGATGATATTTCACGGACACTTTACTCCAAATTTTGGTGGATTTAGAACCTCTCCTCCTGACGAAGATTTAGAAGAAGAGTACAGTCCAAGGTTTGGAATATATGGTTACAATAAAATACAACAGCAAGAAGCTTATGACTTCTACCAAAAGTGGATTTCACCGGATTTCCCGAAATTCATTGCCATTGAGATACAGCACGCAAATCCTTTTTACGATGACAGTTACGCTGTCAACTCAGAAAACATTGGACCTTATGGAGATGCCATCACTTATGAATTGATACCTCATATAGAGAAAGAATTTAGAGGTATAGGAGAAGGATGGTCAAGGTTTACTTATGGAGGTTCGACAGGTGGCTGGGAAGCATTGGCTGTACAGGTCAAATATCCAGATGAATACAATGGATGCTTTGCTGCCTGTCCTGACCCTATAGACTTTCGAGCCTATACCACCGTCAATATTTATGAAGATGAAAATGCTTATTTTATCAGAGGACCCTTTAGGACCACAGAAAGGGTGGGGAAAAGAAATTACCTCGGCCATGTTTCGGCCATGCTTAAAGACATGAATTATAAAGAACTTGCCTTGGGTGGTAAAAAGAGCAGGTCTGGAGATCAGTGGGATATTTGGCAAGCGGTATACTCTCCAGTAGGTACAGATGGTTACCCAAAACCAATTTGGGATAAATATAGTGGTGAGATTGACAAGGAGGTCGCGGAATATTGGAAGGAGAATTTTGATCTTAGGTATATTATGGAAAGAGATTGGGAGCAATTAGGTGAAAAATTGGAAGGCAAAATTCATATCTATTGTGGGGATATGGATAACTATTATCTCAACAATGCTGTCTATTTGACAGAGGATTTTCTGGAAAGCACTGAAAACCCTTATTATGACGGAGAAGTATTGTACGGAGACAGAGCAGAGCATTGCTGGAACGGAGATCCAGACTTGCCGAATTATATTACAAGATTGAGGTACCATACCATGTATTTGGACAGGATTGCCAATCGCTTGAAAAAAACAGCTCCTCCCAATTTCAACCAACAAACTTGGGTCTTGAAAAAATAGGATTCAGTCGGAAACCTAATTCATAAATATAGTTTCCCTGAACTATAATCGATAATTTGTCCTTACCTTTATACCAGAGCCCACTGTAATTGAGCTTATAAATTCAAGAAGCCCATTATCAGGAAAATTTAAATATCATGAGTAAATCAGAAAATATCAATTACGAATTAGAAAAAAACATGGAAGTCATCAGCCAATTAGATGGCTATGTTAACCATGCGGTAGAGAATATTTTGGTAGATCCGGATGAATGCTGGCAGCCTTCAGATTTCTTGCCGGATATGGCAAAAGCGGATGCTTTTGATGAAGTAAGAAAACTTCAGGAAAGAGCTTCCGGAATTCCTGATACGATAATTACTTCTTTGGTAGGCAACATGATTACAGAAGAGGCTTTACCAAGCTATCAGACTTACTTCAATATGCTGGAAGGCATCAATGTGGAAGGAAACCTTCTAAGTAATTCAGGCTGGGTAAAGTGGTCTAAAGCCTGGACTGCTGAAGAAAACAGGCATGGTGACTTACTTAATAAATACCTCTATCTCTCTGGTAGATGTGATATGAAAAAAGTAGAACAGACAATTCACCGACTTATTTATAATGGTTTTGATCCTAGGTCGGAAAAAGACCCCTATCAAGCTATGATTTATACCTCTTTCCAAGAAAGAGCTACAAAAATCTCCCATGTAAATACAGGTAAATTGGCTGATAAAGCAGGTGATGACGTGCTTTCCAGAATTTGTAAAACTATTGCTGGAGACGAGGCCCGACATGAAAAAGCCTACAAAAGTTTCATGAGTCAGATTTTTGAAATTGACCCTAATGGGGCAATGCTGGCTTTTGAAAAAATGATGCGAAAGCAGATTGTGATGCCTGCGGTATTAATGGGACATGGAAGCAGTAACCCAACATTATTTGATCAGTTTTCTGCAATCACCCAAAAAATCGGTGTATATACTGGTTGGGATTATGCCAGAATTATTGACCACCTTGTCAAGCTTTGGGATATCGAATCCGTTACAGGGTTAGATGCTTTAGCCTCAAAAGCTCAGGATTACTTGTCGAACCTATCAGATAGATACATGAGACTTGCGGACAGAATGAAAGCTCCTGATGAGATTTCCCTCGCTTGGTTGAAATAAATAAATAAAGCCTGAAATGATTTCAGGCTTTTGTCTTATATACTTAAAATACATAAAGAAATGTTCCCTGTGGGGAACATTTCTTTATTAGAATCGATTACATGTATATACATTTAATGTGTCCAAAACAATATCTAAATGAAGACTATAAAAGAAATACATAGTGCAAGTTACCAACCAATTGCCGATTTGATCACATACAACCCTCTCCCCTCGTCAAAACTTAGGCAGATTGATCCATTTATTTTTCTCAACCATCACGGCCATCAAACTTATCCTAAAAACAATAACGGGCTTCCATTCGGTCCCCATCCTCATAGAGGTATGGAAACCGTAACCTTCATTGTGGAAGGAGACATCATGCATAAAGATTCAGGCGGCCATGAATCTGTTATCAATACTGGTGGTATACAATGGATGACTGCAGGAAGTGGTCTAATCCATGCCGAAGTTTCCTCCGACAAATTCAAGAAAGAAGGAGGCGACTTAGAAATCTTACAGCTTTGGTTAAATCTACCGGCTAGGTTAAAGATGACTAAACCAAGATACATAGGGCTACAAAAGGAAGAAATAAAGGAGTTTGAACTGGATGGAGGAAAAGGAACTGTACAGCTAATTGCTGGAGAATGGAATGATCACAAAGGCTCTTTTGAAACGCTTTGGCCTATTTTTCTCAGTACACTTCATCTAAAAGCAGGTGCAAAAGTCATTAAAGATATTCCACAAGAAGAGAATATATTTTTTTATATAGTAAGAGGAGAAGTGAAAATTCAAGGTGAACATATACCTTATAGAAAGTTGGTGGAATTTAACAATGATGGAACATCATTGGCATTTGAAGCAACGGAAAATGCCATAGTAATTCTTGGCCATGCGAAACCATTTAATGAACCGATGGTGGCTCAGGGTCCTTTTGTCATGAACACAAATCAGGAAATTATGCAGGCGTATCAGGATTATCAGGACGGTAAATTTGGAACATGGGAATAAAGTCCCCAATTCTGTATAAGGAAAGGCTTCATGTCATGAGGACTTTTCTTATACAGAATCAATGATATCCTGAGAAATCAACCGATAAATTTCAGCTATTTGCTCATTGTAATTTAAAAATTGATGATGAGCCTCCAACGTATTCAAATCCTCTCTTATGGCTGGACCTGTTTGGGCTCTTTTAGCCCCTAATTCCAGACTTTTGCTAATTGTTTCGATGATCAATGGTTTTAGCATTTCAAAATCCAAGCCTTGACGACGCATTATTTCTTCAGCAAGGCGGATCATATGGTTTGAGAAATTACTTGCAAAAACGGCTGCTACATGTAAAGCTTTTCTGTCCTTGCTTTTGACTACATATTGGAGATGAGAAAGTGACTTTGCCAACTTTTTCAGTTTCTGGAGTGTTTCTTGATCTTCACTTTCCAACAAGAAAGGTACTTCCTCAAAAGATAAATTTCTGTCTTTAGAAAAAGATTGCAAAGGATAAAAAATACCTGTAAAGGATGCCGAACTATATCCTAAAGCTTCAACTGACACTGATCCTGAAGTATGTACCAAAATACTATTCTCAGGAAGTATGATTTGATCTGAAATTTCAAAAATAGCATCATCATTCACTGCTAGAATAAAAATTTCTGCATCAGAGTCTGAAAAGTCTAAGTCCAATTTCTCTTCTGCTGTATAAAGCTTTTGGGTAATGTCACTTATTTTCTTAGTGCTTCGCCCATAAACCTCTGTAATGGTATGCCCCGCCTCTTCCAATGCTGGAGCCAGATGCCAGGCTACATTTCCAGTACCGATAATCGCAATCTTATATTTCATTTTTATATAAATTGTTTTCAATGGACATGACCCATATCATCAAGTATTTCTGTATAAAGTGCGACACCTGGTACCCTCTAGAGGCATATCAGATATTACTTGATGTATCACCATTTGTTACCTCATTTCTTGACAACAACAATATATATCATTTGTCATCAATAGGAAAAACAAAACCCCAAGCATTTATTACTTGGGGTTTTATTAAAACATATCTAAAAGCTATTCGAGACCCTTATCCCGCATCTTACTGAACTCATCATACCTTCTGTATATAGCTACACAGAAACCGATAAGCATAATGATGGTTCCAATCCATAGCACATTGATCTGAGGCTTCATGATGGCTTTGAGTACGACATAATCTTTCTGGTAACGATTTACCTTAAATGAAAACTTATTCGACTCCGGTACTATATTTTCTACTTCAACCTTAATACCAAGCTCATTGTCGATGGCGGGTATTTTCCCCAGCTGATTGTCACGGATAATGAATATAGGTGAAAGTCTTTTTTCAACTCCAAAATCCTGAATCACCAAATTGGCTTTGACGGCGACATCACCTTCCTTAAGATTTACACCTGGAAGATCAGTGATTACTTCACCTCCCTCAAAGGTGGTCACAAAATCTGCAATGTAAAAAGTCTCGCCAGGAGAAACTTCATAAAACTCATCTTCCCTCCACTCTGGATCATCAAAATCATTCAAGGCTGATACAAATGTGTATAAATCCCTATTCAAAAACCTTCTGGAGTCCGGTGAAGAAATCAGACCCATATTTTCATTGAATTGAGACATCGGGTTTAAGGTGAATTGATACTCATCATCTTTGAAATAATCAATTCTAAAATAATCATTCTCCTCAAGTACTATGGATACAAGATCTCCTTTTTTATGGTAAGTTCTCCCTCTTACTACAATATCATCCAAAGCAACTGCTTCATTGACACTGCCTGTGGCCTCTAGTAAATTCGCATTCACATGTCCCGGTACTCCCACAAGCTTCTTTTGCCTTCCTTTATAAACAGCAGTGTATTCTTTAATCTGTGTTGGCTTGTTGATCCAAAGTAATACATGTTCTTTATTCAATTCATCTTCCCAACTATTCGAATATGTCAAGCCTGACATATTATAAGAAATGATTTCAGAGTATCCTGATGAGAACATAACTCCTATCAGGATTAATCCCAGGCCAATGTGAGCCAATGATCCTCCCGTTAACTTAAAGCTTGACTTCCTTAGTAATTTGACAAGAATGGTAGAATTGGCTACAATGGTAAATGTCGCTGCAATGACCAAAACGATGTAGGTCAAGTCGAAAACTTTTCCCCAGATTATAATTACTGCCGAAAGTAGCAATGATATAATATATGGTGTTACCAATGTTTCCCTCAACTTTTTGGCATCCATTTTATTCCACCAAAAGTACTGCCCAACGGCTGTCAATAAAGCTAAAGCAACCGCAAACCAAAGTTGAAATTTGGTATAAAAGCCAACCTGATCAGCCGGAGGCGCCATGTTAGAAATCCCTCCAAAGCTCTCTACAATAGCATTCCAAACGGGAATAGATGTAGGCAGTATTACTTGAAAGGCCATAAGCCCCAAGGTCGTTGCCCCAATAAAAATCCAGAATTCCCTAGAATAGACCGAAGCCTCCTTTTCGGAAGTAGGAATGTGCTTCCAGTTTTTGGCTGCTAAAAACACCGCTACAAAAAGGAAGAATAACATATAAATCAACAACTGACCGGATAGTCCTAAGTCTGTAAAAGAGTGCACCGAGGAATCTCCCAAAACACCGCTTCTTACAAGAAATGTGGCATACAATACTAAAATAAATGACGCGATCACCAATACTATTGAAGATTTCAAAGCTGTACTGCTTTTCTTAAATGTAATCATGGTATGAATCGCAGCAACCATGATTAGCCAAGGCACATAAACTGCATTTTCTACTGGATCCCAATTCCAATATCCACCAAAGTTTAGCGTCACATAAGCCCAGTAAGCTCCCATTATAATCCCCATTCCAAGAATCATCGCTGAAAACTGTGCCCAAGGCAATGCAGGCCTCACCCATTCTGAATACCTCTTAGTCCATAGCCCACCCATTAAAAATGCAAATGGGACCAAGGTCGAGGCGTAACCTAAAAACAAGGTTGGCGGATGAATCACCATCCAGATATTTTGAAGTAGTGGATTAAGGCCAGTGCCATCTTCAGGTACAAAATCAGGATTTATAGAAAATATAGGAGCAGATACAGCATCTCTCAGAAGTATAAATGGTGAACTCCCTATTTTTAAATCGCCAATCACTACACCTAAAATCATTGAAACCAGAAATGCCTGTACCAGTGCAAAAACCAACATTACAGGGCCCTCCCAGAACTTGTTGGTATGAATCAAAACAAGCCCCAATACTACATTCCATACAATCCAAAGGATAAACGCACCTTCTTGACCCTCCCAAAAACTGGAAACCATATAATGAACAGGCAAGGCCATGCTTGAATGTGAATAGGCATAAAAATATTCAAAGCGGTGGTTATAAATAATCTCAAAAAGCGTAATGGCTATTGAAATACTTGCTGCGGCATGCACATAAAATGCGCCCCTGCTGAATCTTCTCCAATTGGGTTTTTCCAACTCGGAAACAACCGTGTAATTGTAATATGCATATGCGGCTACCAGAGCACTGACAAAGGCAAGAATTGTCGAGAAGTGCCCGAAATTACCGATAAAGGTATTGATCATGGATATATTGTATCAGTGGATTGAATTACATACCAGCATTGCTGACTTCCGTTTCTTGGTACTTAGATGGACATTTCATGAGGATTTTATCCGCTATAAATAAATCCTCTGTTTTATATGAACCAATAACAACTACCTGCTCTGCTCTCGCAAAATCAGCAGGTACAGGTTCATTATAAAAAACCCTTTGCGCAGTACCATCTGCATCTACCATTAAGAAATAAAAGGAAGTTTTATCGGGATTGACTTCAATGCCTTCCACTATTCCAGATACACTTTTTTTCAATTCACCTACAACGTGAATAGGTTTATCTTCTCCCCTCATTTTCATTGCTTTGGCAGTTTCAAAGCTTTCGTATGTACTGGCATCACCTATTGATGTGATAATAATCACTATCGCAATTGCGATGATGCCTAACCCTATAAGATGCCCTTTTTTCATATTTTTATAATTGATCTTCAATAATCATAACTTGTCTCTAATCGGCATGGAATCTTGCTTTATGTCAGTATAACTATCGAAAAAGCTTTTTCCTGTATGACACTTTTGTCATGCTGGATTCCAAAGTATTTTTATCTAATATCCCTTACGGGAAAAATTGAGTATCGTTAGCTAATATTTATCAAGATTCTTCCTTGATCAACTTCTCCAATTTGGCTACTTTACGGTCAGTATTGATGACGTAAGCAGTGATGCCTCCGAATATCAACACAATTACACCAACTAAAACATATATCTTACCTTCCGAACGCATGATATCAGCCATTTCTATCCGGGAATTGCTATAATCATCCTCTGTGATTACTATTTTTTCCTGTGCCGATACCTGAAGACTACATGTCATCAGGAATATAATTATCCATTTTTTCATCTATAAACTATATAGGTTAAGAAACCTGATTTATCAATTTGTCTTCTACCATTCTTTCCACTCTTTTCAATCTCACCCGTACTATTGCCAGCCAAGTACCTAAAAGGGTCCAACCAATTATCGCTGGGTAAAACACCAACCTTAGTTTGCTGTCAAGGTCATATGCATTGAATCCAGGGTTACCTCCATTACCAGGATGAAGGCTATCAGTCAGTCTTGGCAATACAAAAATCAATGGGATAAAGGCCGCAAATGCAAATATGTTGTAGACTGCTCCAATTCTTGCACGTTGATGCACATCAGTGAGTGAATTTCTCAAAATGAGATAAGCGAAATACATTAAAAGACCTATGGCAGATGCATTTTGCTTAGGGTCTCCACTCCAATAATCTCCCCATGTAAACTTGGCCCATAACATGCCGGTAACTATTCCCAATACCCCAAAAAGGATGGCTGCATTGGTGAACTCGATTGCCATATCATCATTTCGAATATTATTGCTGCGCAGGTATTTTATACTATAAATAACAGCCACTACCAGCATGATAATCATGCCAAACCACATGGTCACATGGAAATGTAAGGCACGGATAGTTTCATTGAGAATAGGTAATCTCGGTACGTCTAAGAGGAGTCCAGCAATGAGCGTATACAGCAAAAGCCCAATTGTCAGAATTTTCCACCAGCTTGCTCTCATCTTCAGTAATTTGCTAATTCAAGCGCAAAAATACGGCATAAGTTCCTGATTCCTGTGCTTTTTACAACATATGTTGACCAACTATATCAAGAATGATGGAAACAATGTTGAAAGCGACATTAACTGAATAGGTGAATTTTAACTATCTCACTTATAGACACAGATTTTCCTATTTCAAACCTCATCTTTTAAAAAATTTACTTTTGAATTATACAATTCTAAAAATAAGCGCTTAACCCGATATTTATTTTCCCAATACTGACATATTCAACCACTTTTATGCATGCACTACCTACTATATCACTTGGAATCCATGGACATAGGGGTCATCATCATCCATGATAATTGTATTGTATCCGTAGATTTTCGCCCAGCCTTCTATGCTTGGGATGATGGCGGGTTTACCTGATATCAAAGTAGTCTCCTCAATTCTTCCGGTAAATTTAGAGCCAATAAAGCTTTCATGTATAAATTCATCTCCGGGATTCAGTAATCCTTTTGCAAACCATTGCGCCATTCTTGCTGATGTCCCGGTACCACATGGAGAGCGATCTATGGCTTTTTCACCATAAAACACTGCATTTCGCGCAGTACTTGTTCGATCTAAAGTTTTTCCTGTCCAAAGCACATGTGACAACCCTTTGATTTGAGGGTGTTCGGGATGGATGAATTCATATTTCTCATTCATTTTCTGTCTGAGATTCCTCGCCATGGATATCAATTGCTCTGCTTTGAAATGCTCTAGTCCAGGAAAGTTTTCCTGTGGATCTACAATACAGTAAAAATTCCCCCCGTATGCGACATCTACTTTCAGTTTTCCAAGCTCTTCTATTTCTATTTCCAATTCTTCTTCCGCAAGAAAGCTTTTCACATTTGTTAATTTGACCGAAGTCACTTTGTTGCCTACCTGTTTGTATTCTACTGAAACCAAGCCTGCAGGTGCTTCCATTCTTAGGAATCCGGGGGTCTTTGGCTGAATTAGTCCTTCTTCTATTGCAATCGTGATGGTTCCAATTGTACCATGCCCACACATGGGTAGACATCCGGAAGTTTCTATAAAAAGTACTGCAAAATCATTTGCAGGATCATGGGGAGGAAAAAGCATAGAGCCTGACATCATATCATGCCCCCGTGGTTCAAACATCAATCCGGTACGGATCCAATCCAGATTCTCCAGAAAATACTGACGCTTTTCCAACATGTTATCGCCCTGTAAAAAGGGGACCCCACCAGTCACCAACCTGACTGGGTTGCCACAGGTGTGGGCATCAATGCATTGGAAGGTTTTTTTCATATTTAATTGATATAGGGTTGAAATATGTTAGAAATACGGTAGAAATACAATTGAAATAAGGTAGAAATATGATTGAAATACAATAGAAACCGGAGCAAAGCGAAGGTCCCGAGAGCGAAGCGACTCGGGATAAGTTGAAATAAAGTGGAAACCAGAGCAAAAGGAAGGGTCCTATAGCGAAGTGACTCGGGATATAATTGAAATAGGGTAAAAATATTTCTACCATATATCGCGAAGCGTATTTCTATCTATTTCATTTTGGCCATATTTCACGAAGTATATTTAAATTATTTAACCAATTCCCCATCCACTGTTCTCCAGATACCTAAAGGATTCCCTTCTTTCAGCGCATCAGGAAGTAAGTCCTGAGGCATATCCTGATAGGCAATTGGCCTCACGAACCGCTTAATAGCATGAACGCCAACAGATGTAAAGCGGCTATCGGTCGTCGAAGGGTAAGGACCTCCGTGCTGCATGGCATGACCGACCTCCACTCCCGTTGGAGCACCTTTGAAAAGAAGCCTTCCACATTTTTCTGACAATAGGTTGATCAAATCTTCCTTTTTTGCCAACTCTCCATTTTCTCCCCACAATGTAATGGTCAATTGTCCATGGAGTCTTTGGGCGATGGCAAAAAGCTCATTAAAGTTTTCATACACTACCATCAAGGCAAAGGAACCGAAAACTTCTTGTTGAAAATGATCATCTTCCAGCCAATCATTTGCCTTTATTTTGGCCAAAGCCGGGTAAGCTTTGATAAGGTCTTTTGCTGCAGCTACCTGCACCCATTTCAATTCCTTTCTTGATTCCAAAATGGATAGGGATTTATAATACGCTTCAGCTATGCCTTCATGCAGCATAGGTGCCGCGGCGATTTCCTGAAGCTCCTTCTTGACTGCTGATGCAAAGGCTTCTGCATGAATGGAAGGCACCATAATCAGCCCTGGATTGGTACAAAACTGACCTGCTCCCAGTGTCAGTGATCCCACGAAAGCTTTGGCTAGAGACTCTATATTAGCGCCTAGTTTTTCCTTAAAAGCGATAATTGGATTAACCGATCCCATTTCCGCAAAAACCGGTATAGGCTCGGATCTTTGATTGGCTAAATCAAAAAGGGATTTCCCTCCTGTAAATGAACCAGTGAAAGCTACAGCTTTGGCTAGTGGATGTTGAATCAGTTTTTGACCTGTTTCTATTCCGCCTTCCACATGCGTAAAGACCCCTAAAGGTAAATTGGAATCAATAACAGCCTTGGATATAACTTGTCCGACCAGTTTTGAAGTTTCAGGATGAGCAGGATGTGCTTTATAAATCACAGGACAACCTGATGCCAAAGCTGAAGCTGTATCTCCTCCCGCAGTTGAAAAAGCCAGTGGGAAGTTACTTGCACCAAATACTACCACGGGACCTAAAGGAGTAAGAAACCTTCGGAGATCTGGCTTGGGTGCCGGAGTTCTTTCAGGGTCCGCATGGTCGATCACTGCTTCTACCCAAGAACCTTCCTCCAATAATTTCGCAAAAAGTCTGATCTGCCCAGCTGTTCTTCCCAGTTCCCCTGTAATTCTACCTTCAGGAAGATTCGACTCTTCTGAGGCTAAAGGAATTAAAGTATGTTTTTCTGCCTCAAGCCCGTCCGCTATTCTTCTCAAAAATGTCGCCTTATCTTTTCCAGAAACATTTTTAAAATGTAAAAAAGCTTCTTGAGCTGATTGGAATATCTGGTCGTAGTTCATGGTTATTGTAGTTTATTTAGGTTTAATTGATTGAAATATTGTAGAAATATAGTCGAAATAAAATGGAAATAAGGTGGAAATACAATGGAAACCGGAGCAAGGCGAAGGTCCCGAGAGCGAAGCGACTCGGGATAAGTAGAAATAAAATTGATATAGGGTAGAAATATTTCTACTTTACATGGCGAATTTTCATCCATTTCATTTTAGCCATATTTCACAAAGTATATTTCTATCTATTTCGCGAAGCGTATTTCAACTCTATTTCACGAACTTGTCTACCGTAAGGTAGAGTATAACTTATCCGTGGCGGATTTCTAATTTATTTCAATGACTGCATTCATACGTTAACCGTACCTGAAGCACTTAAATTTTTGGTCTGTGCTCCAAACCCCTCTTGATGATATTTTCCACTTTCACTCGTTCTTCACCAACCAGGGTTAATCTCGGGGCCCTTACCCATTCAGTTCCTATACCTGCCATTTGTTCTGCAAGCTTGATGTACTGCACTAATTTGGGATGTATATCCAATTCAAGTAGCGGCAAAAACCAGCGGTAAATTTTCAGGGCCTCTTCATATCTCCCGGTTTTCACCAAATTAAATACAGCGACAGTTTCTTTCGGGAAAGCGCAAACCAATCCAGCGACCCAGCCATCGGCTCCCATCACCAATTCTTCCATAGCCAATGTATCCACACCACAAAGGAGTTTGAACCGGTCACCAAAACGGTTTCGCATTCGGGTTACATTGGAAATATCTCTTGTGGATTCTTTGATTGCCTGAATATTGTCGCAATCTGCAAGTTCCTCAAACATTGAGATGGTCACCAAGGTCTTGTAATCCACCGGATTATTATAAATCATAATGGGTAAATCTGTGCTGTTGGCTACAGCCTTGAAGTAAGTGACTACTTCTCTATGGTCGGCAGAGTATCTCATAGGAGGCAACAGCATTAGTCCCGACGCACCCATATCTTTGGCCTTTTTGGCCCAGAATATAGCATCCCGAGTGGCACCTTCTGCTATGTTAAGGATTACTGGCACTTTCCCATCGATATACTTGACGGTTTCTGATGTCAGTTTGATTTTTTCATCCAATGAAAGTACGGAAGACTCCCCTAAAGTACCACCGAGAATTATTCCATGTACACCTGCCTCAAGTTGTGCATCAATATTTTTGAAAAACATGTCCATATCCAAACTTCCATCTTGGTGAAATTTGGTGGTTACTGCGGGAAATACGCCTTGCCAATTCATATTATTTTCTTTTTAGTAAACTGTGTTTATGTGACGTTATTAGCCTTGAGCGGATCATCTCATCTGGCTGATTTTGGGTGAAAAATTCAATTTCCACCAGTACCATATATTTTTCAAAGCTACACACTATTAGGCCTCTATCTCTACACACAATTAGTCTATACTGATACGATATTGATACATAACAAATATTGTTGGGCTAATTTGATTAATATTATACCAAAATTTAATTGCCTATTTATTTGTCATATGCAGACCAAAAAAGTAATTTCCTTTCAAATTCCGAAATCCAGTAAGGAATTTGTCCGCTTCCAGGTTGATGCCGAAAAGCATTTTTATGATAAACTCCATCAACATCCCCAATGGCAGCTGACATGGATCAAAGAAGGCAAAGGACAATTGATGGTTGGGGATTACCTAGGGAGGTTTGAACCTGGAAACTTATTTCTATTTTCAGCTAATATGCCACACGTTTTCCGGTCAGACGCTGAATACTTTGACCCTGAAACTGAGAAGGAATCATTGGGATATACTTTGTTTTTTGATTTTGACGCTTTGGGTAAGGACTTACTGGAAGTAGAAGAATTTACAGGTCTGAATTATTGGCTTCAACAAACAAGAGGGAGTTTTAAAGTTGAAGGCCATGTAAAGCAATATATATTGAATTACCTCGATGGATTTCAGGAATGTCAGGGCTTGGAAAAGATTCTTGCAGCCCTGAAAATTCTACAAAGCCTTCAGGAAACATCTGTGTTGCAAGCTTTAAATAAGCTGGTTCCTCAAAAAGACTACAGTGAAACTGAAGGGAAGCGCATGGGAAAGGTGATGTCTTATATTCTTTCAAAAAGTCAAAATCCTATCAGCCTGAAGGAAGTAGCTGATGTAGCTAACCTAAGTAAGGAAGCATTTTGCCGTTTTTTCAAGGAAAGAACAGGAAAGACATTCACTGAGTTTTTAATCCAGGTTAGGATGCATCAAGCCTGCCAACTCCTTCAAGAGAGCGAGTGGTCTATTTCACAGATTGCTTATCACTGTGGTTTTCAAAATTTATCTTATTTCAACAGGGCTTTTAAGAAAACCCAGGGTGAGACCCCTAAAGAATTTAGACTGCGAAGGTTTAATTGAATCGTGCTTTGCCTGATTCTAATGAATTGATCACTTTGGAGTAAGTAGGCATTAAAGTCTTTTAAACTAAAATCTTATCCCTGCAATTTTAAAATTTATTTTTAGAATTGCAGGGATGGTTGCATTGTTCTTTAATAAAGATTACGAATTTAAACACCTGAAATAAAGATGTTTAAACGCATTGATTTTAATTACCAAGAAGAAAATTACCAAAAGGATTTTCTTCTTGTTCATTTAATTTCTTAAATCAAAAATGGTTACAGGACATTTCAAGAATTTTTTTTTGAACTCAAAAATAATCGGTAAAAATCACTGGATTTTTAACCATCCATCAATAGAGGCCAACCTTTTATCAACCCGCTATTAGTCTTTTCTGAAATTTTCAAGGATATTAAATTTCTAAAAACTACTAAAATGAAACAATTTCTACTTCTTTTCATCTTAAGCATTGCCATTCCCTGCTCCATATTGGCCTCCGAGCTTTATCCTGCTATCAGCAGCTACCAAGCAGACAGGAGCGCACTCGCGAGAAAGTACAACAATCCCCTGTCTGATGAATACTTCCAACGTTTCGAGAAACTATACAAAGACTGGCTGGTTGCTTTGGAAAAAATGCCCTATGACAGCTACACTTTGGACGGGAAAATGGACTATCAGCTTTTTAAAAATCACTTGGAAAAAGAGCTTTTTTTTCATGGTTTGGCCTTTGAAGAATTTAAGGGAGTTAGACAGGTTGTGGACTTCAAAGCAGCTTTGGAAACTTTTTATCAAACCCGAAGGATGGCAGTCAAACCCAATGCACAGGAATTGGCGGCTACATTTACCGAAACTGAAAAAGCCATCAAAGCCAAATGGCAGGCTATGAAAAACACAAAGCCCTTCGACTCCTGGCAAAAAGCCGAATTGGCTTCCAAAACCGTGGAGGCTTTGAGGAAGAGTACGGAGGAGGCCTACAATTTTTATTACGATTATGACCCGGACTTTACCTGGTGGATGACAAAGCCAATGGAAAGCATGAATAAAACGCTAGGGGACTACGCAGAATTTTTGAAAGACCATTTTGAAAATACCGTGGTAAAAGATGATGGATCAGGAATCATCGGCAAGCCTGTTGGGAAATTGGCCATTGAAAAGGAGCTGGCTTACAATATGATTCCCTACACAGCAGAAGAGCTGCTCAAAGAAGGTGAAAAGCAATATGCCTGGTGCGAAGCAGAATTGATCAAGGCTTCTGAAGAATTGGGTTTTGGAAAAGACTGGAAAGCCGCACTCGAGCATGTGAAAAATACCTATGTGCCTGCAGGAGAATGGCCACAAATGGTGGCAGAAATGTCAGAAGAAGCGATAGAGTTTTTGGAGTCCAGAGACCTGTTGACAATCCCGGATATGGCCAAGGAAACCTGGAGAACCACCATGATGTCCGCAGAAAGACAAAAAGTAAGTCCTTTTTTCCTGGGTGGAGAAACAATCATCATTTCATATCCTACCTCAACAATGACTCATGAAGAAAAAATGATGAGCATGAGGGGAAATAACCCGCATTTTTCCAGGGCCACAGTACAGCATGAACTGATTCCAGGCCATCACCTGCAGCAATTTATGAATCAAAGGCACTTCCCTCACAGAAGAGTATTCAACACACCCTTTTGGGTTGAAGGATGGACTTTGTATTGGGAATTCAACCTGTGGGATAAGGATTTCCCGAGAAATGCAGAAGATAAGATGGGTATGTTGTTTTGGAGAACACACCGGGCAGCCAGAATTGTATTCTCTTTAAATTACCATTTAGGAAAATGGACACCCCAACAATGTATTGACTTTTTGGTAGATGCGGTAGGCCACGAAAGAGCCAATGCAGAAGCAGAGGTTAGAAGATCTTTTGAAGGCAGTTATGGGCCGCTTTATCAACTTGCGTACATGATTGGAGGGTTACAGGTGTACAGCTTGAGAAATGAAATGGTAGAAGGAGGTAAAATGACTGAAAAGGAGTTTCATGATTTCTTCATCACTCAAAACTACACTCCAATAGAGCTGCTTAGGGCAAGAATGAAAGGCGATATTCCAAAAGACTTTAAGAGCACTTGGAGGTTTCTTGTTGATTAAATCCGATGTCGCAAACGCTGAACTTTAACAGCAAGGAAACAAAAACCTGATTCTGGGTTAATTCCGATATTTATAGATGTTTAAGATACCTGCCCTCCGGCAGGCGGGCTAAATAGATATTCTGTCCAGCTTCATCGGGATTGACTCAGAATAATATAAGATTTAGCAAGAGACTTTTATTGATAAAAAATGACAGGAGGAGTAGGTTTTTCCAAACAGGGAAAAGATTCATTTAAAGAAAACCGCAATCTCAGGATAGCCAGACCTAGTATGAAGGATAATCCTTATGCTGCTAAAAATGCTTCTTCCCATCAGGAGCTGGCAGAAAATTATGAGGAACTGAAAACTTGGAAGATTCAGAAAGAAAGCAATGATCAAAAAAGACGATTAATAATTTACATTTCATTGTTTGTCGTATTTTTAATAGGATTGCTTTTGGCGATCATATAAGCGCATTTATTTTTTCCCTAATAATTGACTGAATTAAATATCAAAAGGCTCCCTTCAGTGGAGCCTTTTGATTTATTATTGTTTTTTCAAATTGAAAACTTATGATCAATTATCTTAATATCTAGAACCGGAAGGTTGCACCTAGTAAGAGAATTTCATTCAAAAATCAGGATGATGAATATCCTAATATCAATTTAGTATCTATTAGATATCTACTTATTTAAACCAATGCTCACAATATTAATAATTTGCAAAAGGTATTGTTATACCTCCAACTGCCTTCTATACATCTGAATAGTATTTTCCAAACCATAATAAAGGGCGTCACAGACCAAGGCATGCCCTATGGAAACCTCTTCAAGAAATGGAATACTTTCTTTTAAAAACTTAAGGTTATGAAGATCCAGGTCGTGCCCTGCGTTCAATCCAAGTCCAAGTTCTTTTGCCAAAAGTGAAACTTCCACATATGGGGCTACAGCTGCGACTTTATCTTTGTGAAAATTGCTTGCATAAGGTTCCGTGTAAAGCTCTACCCGGTCAGTTCCCGTATCTTTAGCAGGTTCAAAATACTTGGTCTCAGGATTGATAAAAATGGATACTCTAGTACCATATTCATGCAATTCTGCTACAATATCTTTGAGCATTTCCCTGTGTTTGATGGTATCCCATCCTGTATTGGAAGTAATGGCATCCGGTGGATCAGGGACCAATGTAGCCTGTGCTGGTTTAACGGTTTTAATGATTTCCATGAATCTTTTATCCGGGTATCCTTCGATATTAAATTCTGTGCTGACTACACCTGCTAGATCCAATACATCCTGGAATCGAATATGTCTTTCATCAGGTCTGGGATGCACGGTGATTCCCTCAGCACCAAATCTCTCTGCATCCAAGGCTACCTTTACAACGTTTGGGTTATTGGCTCCCCTCGCATTCCTTAAGGTGGCGATTTTGTTAATATTTACACTTAGTTTGGTCATGTTCCTAAAATAAAAGATAATTTTGTGACAAATTTACACCTATAACACAAAGAATAAGAAAATGAGTTTAAAGGCAAGTGTAGAAAGTGAAATCAAAAAGGCGATGTTGGCCAAAGACAAAGACAGGCTCCGCGCATTAAGGGCCATTAAGTCTCTGATTTTGTTGGAAGAAACTAAAGGAGGAGCTACCGAGCAACTTTCTGAAGAAGATGAGTTGAAGCTTTTGACTAAAGCTGCCAAGCAGCGTAAAGATTCGGCAGATATTTACCAGCAACAAAATAGAGAAGATCTCTACGCAGTAGAGATGGCTGAATTGACCATTATCAATGAGTTTTTACCTAAGCAATTGACCGAAGAAGAACTTGAAGCAGAGTTAAAAACAATCATTGCATCAGTGGGAGCTTCAGGACCCAAAGACATGGGTAAGGTAATGGGAGCAGCGAGCAAAACTTTGGCGGGTAGGGCTGACGGGAAAGCAATTTCCACAAAAGTAAAAGCATTATTATCCTAACAAATACCTAATGGCGGCATTGGATTGGGTCATATTATTAATTTTGGTAGTTGGGGCTTACAGTGGCTACAAACAAGGGCTTTTCATAAGCATTTTGTCAATAGTTGCCTTTGTTATGGCCCTGATCCTAGCATTTCACCTCATGGACTGGGGAGCACAGTTGCTTGCAGCCAGAGTTGAGAATATGACCTTTGCACTTCCATTTGTAGCCTTTTTGATGATTTTTCTTGGTGTCATCCTAATCATTAGAGGTTTGGCATTTGTCGTCAAAAAAACATTAGACTTTACCATCCTTGGGTCTATGGACAGTATTGCTGGAGGAATATTGGGAGTAGTCAAAACAGCTTTTATTTTGAGCCTTTTTTTCTGGATTGCTGAGGCTTTCGAATTCGGATTTTCAGAATCTTGGACAGCCGAATCCCAATCCTACAGCTATGTACAGCCAATTGCACCTGCGATCATTATGGCAGTAGATGGCTACACTCCCATCATCCAAAACACCGTTGCACAGATACAGGAAATGGTCAAATCCTCCACAGATGGTTTTATTGATTGATAATTTTGATTCTTTTTCCCACATACTTGCAGATTATTTCAGACAATTGGGCCTTGAATTGAAAATTGAGAGGAATGATGTGCCTTTAAAAAACCTTTCCATTCAGGAATTTGAGGCTCTGATAATTTCGCCAGGACCAGGAACCCCAGCTCAATCCGGCAATTTGTTGGAGATAATAGATTACTTTGCTTCACGCATTCCTATTTTGGGGATTTGCCTTGGACATCAGGCTATAGGGGAATACTTTGGAGGAAAACTGGAAAAAGGCAAAAAACCTGAACATGGAAAGGTTCATACTGTTTATAAGATAGGTAATCATCCAATACTACATGGACTGGATTCCTTTTTCCCTGTGACCAGGTATCACTCCTTAGAGATTACAAACATTCCTGAGTCTTTGGAAGTAATTTTGGAAACAGACCATAAAGTAGTAATGGCTTTTGTGCACAAGTCACTTCCTATCATGGGGATTCAATACCACCCAGAAGCACACTTAACCAAGTTTGGGTTGGAGATCATCAGAAATTGGCTGCTCTTTTCAAAAATAAGCGTCAAAGAATCAGGAGTTCAGGAATATATTGGTTTTTGAATTTCTGAAAAACAAACCCTATATAGCTCTTTGGAGTTTTATATTTCAGAATCAATTTAATATATTTAGAACATGCAGGCCTACGAATTTATAAACAACCTTATTCCTCCTTTGAAAATAAACGACAAAGCTAAAATGGCTTTGTCATGGATGGAGGAAATAAGGACTAATATTTTGCCTGTAGTCAAAGATGGAATGTTTTTGGGGTTTTTATCAGATGACCTGATTTACACCATGAACAATCCAAATCTGAAAATAGGTGAATTTGAATTTGACTCACCTGCCTGTTTTGTCTACCTCGATAAACATATTTATGACGTCATAAAAGTTGCATCTGAAAATGGTGTAAATATGGTTGCAGTGGTCGATAGGGACAATCAATACTTGGGCGTGGTGACTATGGAAGACGCCATAGGTGCTTTTGCAGACACCCTTTCCATACAGTCACATGGTGCAGTAGTCGTATTGTCCATGTTCATGACCGATTACAGCTTGTTTGAGATTTCCAGGATTATCGAAACTGAAAATGCTAAAATCTTAAGCAGTTTCATTTCAAATGACCCCTTGGACGACAGTAAAATCAAATTGACACTTAAATTGGACCAGTCAGAATTGCGACATATAAAAGCTACACTGGAAAGGTTTGGCTATAAAATAATTGACCATTATCAAGAAGAGGCCGGTGTAAGTGAGGATAAAGATAGGATTGGTAACCTTCTTAGATTTTTGGATATCTAAACCACTTCACATAAAGTCGGGCATAAAGCTGTAGGTATGTAGGGTTAAACAAAGAAATGCCTATGAGTAGGTGTTTGCTAGGTTATAGATCCCAACATGTCAGATGCCACATGGCCTTTGAAAAGTAATTAAAATCATATGAAAATCTGTCTTCATGGAATCAACCTGCAAAAGGAGTTCATTCCATTTATAGAATTATTGTTAAAAACGCTTACTGACCGGAACGTCCGGATTTTTTATACAGAGAAGTTTGGTAAATCTATACAGAAACTAGGTTTGAAAAAAACCGATAATATTTCAGAAATCGGGAAAAACCAAATTCAGGAAATGGATTTTTTATTTTCTGTTGGGGGAGACGGAACCCTCTTGGATACCGTTACTTTGATTGGTAAATCGGAGGTACCCATTCTGGGAATCAATACTGGTAGATTAGGGTTTTTGGCTACTGTAGCCAAAGAGAATATAGAGACCTCACTGGATGATCTTTTTAGTAATGACTATACCATTGAATCCAGGGCTCTTTTGGAAATGATTGCTTCCAAACCTGTATTTAACGGTGCCAATTTTGCGCTCAATGAATTTACTATTCATAAGAGAGACACTTCATCCATGATTACTGTACATACCTATATTGACGGGCAATACCTCAACAGTTATTGGGCAGATGGGCTGATTGTCTCTACTCCTACAGGATCTACCGGATACTCGTTGAGTTGTGGTGGTCCTCTGATTACTCCTGGAGCAAGAAATTTTGCCATCACTCCTGTAAGTCCCCACAACCTGAATGTCCGTCCTATCATCGTATCAGATGAAAGTGAAATCAGCTTTCGTATTGAAGGCCGATCAGAGAAATTTCTGATCTCTTTAGATTCCCGTTCCACCGCTATAGATGCCAGCGTAGAGCTTGTCGTGAAGAAAGCGGCATTTGCAGCAAAACTTGTAAAGTTTTCCAAATACAACTATTTCGATACCCTGAGACAAAAATTAAATTGGGGTTTTGATATGAGGAATTGATAGAATTTTCTCTGATAATTAACTATGTTTGATGCGGTTTAATAGGTTTGGATTGAGAAAGCATCAAAGCTTGTTAAACTTAACAAAAATTAACCCTGAGAATACTAAGGACGGTTTTGATATCGTTTACTACTTCATAAATTGCAACGTCTTGAAAAAAGTCAATTTCCTGTTTGGTGTATTAGCTGCTCTCTTGATTCTATCCGGATCAATGGCAGGCAATGAAGCAAAAGCGCAACAGTATGATTTCGGAGGAGGGATAGGTGTCGCAGCCTATTCCGGCGAAATTGTAAGGAGGCTGGATCAGGGAAAAGTCGGACTTCAAGGAACGTTATTTGGCAGACGAAATTTTGACAATGTATGGTCATTAAGAGCTGGATTTTCATTTGGAAGGCTTACCGCCGCTGACAGTGTCACCCGCCTGGATCCTGCGGCCATCTACCGAGATGCCGGTTTCAAGGGAAACGTGTGGGAGGCTTCGGCTGTGATGGAATATCACTTTCTGGATTTCACCCATCCTCAGGCACAATACAGGTTTTCTCCTTATGGGTTTTTCGGACTTGGAGTGAGCTATTACAGTGCCGAAGGGCAGTCCTTTAGAGGTGATCCAGAAGCAGGGAGTTACTCTTTGACTACCCCCGTCATTCCTTTTGGGGCAGGCATAAAATATAGACTGACAGACAGGTGGACGCTTGCTGGAGAATTGGGATTCAGGGCTACATTTACTGATCTTTTGGATAAAATAGACGGCACACAGCCAAGTATTCCAAGATTCCAGGATGCCAATAACCCAAGCCAGCCATTTGGTAACAACACCGGAAATTACAGTGATAACGATTGGTATTATTTTTTGGGCGTTACGATCAGTTATTCCCTAAGTTCAGTGAAATGCTATGCCTATTAATTAATTGAGCAATAGGTTAGATTATTGAAAAAGAAATAGCATTTTTGTACCTCCAAAAAAGGAAATAAATCCTTAAATGAAGGAATGAAGGAATTATTAGACAGTAAAAACATCCCTCAACATATAGCGATTATCATGGATGGAAATGGGCGTTGGGCCCAGAAGAAGGGAGCGATGAGGATATTTGGGCATAGAAATGCACTCGCCGCTGTCCGCGAATCCATAGAAATGGCTACAGAGCTGGGAGTAAAACACCTCACACTTTACGCTTTTTCCACAGAAAATTGGGCCAGACCCAAGGAGGAGATCAATGCCTTGATGGAAATATTGGTGAACTCCATAATCAAGGAAGTTCCTACCATGATGGAAAACAACATTACACTTTCCTCAATAGGTGATATTTCAAGCCTTCCTTCCGGAGCACAGGAAAAACTCAATGAAGCTTACGAAAAAACAAAAAACAATACCGGCTTAACGGTGTACCTTGCCCTGAGTTATTCAGGCAGATGGGAAATTCAGCAAGCCGTGAAAAACATTGCCAAAAAAGTAGTCCATGGCCAATTGGACATTGAAGATATTACGCAAGCGCAGATAGCTGCGCATTTGAATACAAAAAATATTCCTGACCCGGAACTTCTGATCAGGACAAGTGGAGAGTTGAGAATCAGTAATTTTCTACTCTGGCAATTGGCCTATTCAGAGCTGTATTTTACAGAAGTACTGTGGCCGGACTTTAGAAAAGAACACCTGGTGGAAGCTATTTTGGATTACCAAAAAAGGGAAAGACGATTTGGCAAAACAGGTGCTCAAATTAAATCAAAAGGTTGATGAAAAGAAGTACGATTATCCTTTTTCTGTTGATGATGGCTGGAATTGCCGAAGCTCAAATCCGTTTGGGTCAAAGCAGATTCCAAAGCTCCAGACCAGTTGATATCTTGGAACTAAACTATTCCAAACCTCAGAAATTCAGGATTGCAGAAATCAAAGCAGTTGGACTATCAACTTTAGATGAAATTGCTGTTGTATCCCTTTCAGGACTAAGGGTTGATGATGAAATTTCAGTACCGGGGGACGCTATATCAGGCGCTCTTAAAAGACTTTGGGGACAAGGTATTATCGGAGATGTGAAGATTTTGGTCACCAAGATTGATGGTGATGATATATACCTGCTACTGGAATTGACTGAAAGACCAAGATTCAGCAGAGTTGAATTTACCGGTGTGAATAAGACTCAGGAGGGTGAACTGAAAGACAAAATCAAAATTCGTGGACGTGTTGTTCGCGATGATGTATTGGCTACTTCCCAAAGGAATATCAGGCAATATTTCGTCGATAAAGGATTTTTGAATACCGAAGTTAAAGTAGTACAGGAAAGAGATACCACATTACCGAATAGCGTCAAAATCAAGTTTGATGTGGATCGCAAATCCAAAGTGAAAATCAATGAGGTACTTGTCTATGGAAACGAAGAAATCCCGGATAAAAGAATAAAAGGAAAGCTCAAAAGCACAAAGGAGCATCCAAGACTTCACTTTTTCAGGGAAATGGCTTCTAGAATCACCAATACAACCCCTCAATCAGCCAAAGAGGCAATTGTATACAGAAATCCTGTGACAGAAGAAGAAATTAAGAACTATATCAATAAAAATTTCAAACTTAACTTCTTCAATGCATCCAAGTTTGTTGCCAAGGATTTTAGAGAAGACAAGGATAACCTGATCAGCTTTTATAATTCCAGGGGATTTAGAGATGCTGAAATTTTAGCTGATTCCACCTACAGACACTCAGACAATACCATAAATGTAGCTATCAGCCTGGAAGAAGGTAGGAAGTACTATTATAGGAATATCACTTTTGTAGGAAACTACCTACATGAGGATGCCATACTCCAGAATAGACTCCGCATTGAAAAAGGGGATGTCTACGATAAAGAAAAACTTCAAACAAGACTCAATTACGATCCCCAAAAAGGAGATGATGTCAGTTCCCTTTATCAAGATGATGGGTACCTCTTCTTCAATATAGAACCTGTAGAGATTATGGTACAGGGAGATTCCATTGATTTGGAAATGAGAATCTTTGAAGGTCCACAGGTAACTGTAAACTCTGTGAGTATCCAAGGTAATGAAAGGACTTCAGACCACGTAGTTATGCGTGAAATCAGGATTTTGCCTGGACAAAAATTCAATAGAAGTTTGTTGGTAAGGACTATCCGTGAACTTTCTCAATTGGGTTATTTTGATCCGGAGAATATTGAACCGGATATGAGGCCAAATTTTGAGGATGCTACAGTGGATATCACATTTATACTTGAAGAAAGGCCAAATGACCAGATAGAATTATCCGGTGGTTGGGGTGGATTCTTCGGGTTCGTCGGTACTGTCGGCCTAGTGTTCAATAACTTCTCAATCAAAAATATAGGAGACTTTTCCAAATGGAGACCTTTACCAGTAGGTGATGGACAAAAACTCTCTTTGCGAGTCCAGGCTAACGGTAGGACTTTCCAAAATTACAGTATCTCTCTAACTGAGCCATGGTTTGGGGGTAAGAAACCAAATGCCTTAAGCTTTAGCTTCAACCACTCTGTTCAGAGGTCTATAGATTTTAGAAATCCAGGTCAGGATTTAGGGGCATTTAGGATCACAGGGGCAACTTTAGGATTGTCTAAAAGGGTAACTTGGCCAGATGATTACTTTATGGTCAGCCATTCCCTGCAATACCAAGTTTATGACTTTGATAGATTCGGTACCACATTTGGATTGAGTTTCCCTACCGGTAGAGCCAATAGCTTTACTTTCAACAATACCATTTCCAGGAATAACATTGACAACCCTATATATCCAAGATTAGGATCAAATATATCCTTAGCTACTTCTTTCACTCCCCCTTATGCCACATTAAACCAGAATGTAGACAGGGAATCACCTGACGAGGAGAGATTCAAGTGGTTAGAATACCACAAATGGATGTTTGATGCAACCTTTTACACACCTGTATTTGGTTCTTCCAAATGGGTAATCAGTGCAAGAACGCACATGGGTTTCTTGGGTAGTTATGGAGATAGAATTGGAATGATACCATTGGAGCGATTTGTATTAGGTGGAGATGGTATGAACTTCAACAACTTCGCACTAGGTCAGGAAATTGTTGGTTTAAGAGGATATGAAAATCAAGTCATTACTCCAGGTGGAGGTCCTTTCAGAGGACAAGGACAGCCTTTCGGTGGCGTAGTCTACAACAAGCACGTAATGGAGTTGCGTTTCTTGGTATCACCTAACCCATCGGCTACTATATTCCTTTTAGGCTTTGCTGAGGCTGGTAATAACTGGGGAAGTTATGCGGATTACAACCCTTATAACCTTAAAAAATCAGCAGGTGTGGGTGCAAGAATCTTTATGCCAGCATTTGGTTTATTAGGTCTTGACTGGGGTTATGGATTTGATTCCATATCAGAATTTGATCCTCGTCAGACAGGCCCATCGGGTGCGCAATTCCACTTTACCATTGGTCAGCAATTCAGATAATGATGCAAAAATCATTTAAATTGTTAATTTTGTGCGTCTTATTCCAAAGTATGATGCTTACGCAGCATACTGAGGCTCAGACTTTCGGTTATGTCGACTCGGAATTTCTTCTGAACAAACATCCTGACTATAAACTCGTTCAGGATGAACTGGAGGCATTAAAAGACCAATGGAAAAAAGAGGCACAAAATTTGGATCAAGAAATCAAAGAGATGAAATCCAGTCTGAAAGCTGAAGAAGTACTGTTGACAGAAGAGATGTATCAAGAAAGGTTGGAAGCCATAAAAGAAAAAGAAAAAGAAGCAGTGGCATTTAACAACAGGGTATTTGGTCTTAATGGCCAATATTACCAGAAACAGATGGAACTGATGCAGCCACTACAGTCCATTATCTTTGATGCCATAGACAAGGTGTGTAAGAGATTTAGATTGGCAGTGCTCTTTGACAAAGCGGCAGGACCCACGATGATCTACACAGACCCAAGGCATGATTACTCGGAATTTGTCCTCCAAGAATTAGGAATTGAAAACTAAATATTAAAAATAGAACTAAAAATGATGAAAGTAAAAGTTGTCCTCTCCGCAATTGCTTTGTTTTGCATAGGATTTGTAGCTCAGGCACAAGATTTGAAAATTGGTTATACCAATGTTGAATTGATTATGGACCTTATGCCAGAAATGGAGCAGATAGGTGCCGATATTCAAGACTACCAATCTCAGCTTCAAACCAACATCCAAACAAAAGCTCAGGATTTTCAAAGAAAAGTACAGGCTTATGAGCAGTCTGCTCAGACCATGACTGAAGAAGCCAGAAACCAAAAAGTGAATGAGCTTCAGAAGCAACAACAAGAAGTTCAGAAGTATGAGCAAGATGCCCAGACATCTTATCAGAGAAAACTTCAGGAGTTGTTGGAGCCAGTACAGGAAAAAGTGTTCAATGCCATCAATGCAGTAGCAGCAGAAAACAATTACACCCATGTTTTCTCTGAAACAGCAGGTAATGCTCCAGTGTTGCTATACACAAGAGACGATGATAAATTCACTGAGTTGGTGTTGGCTAAATTGGGGATTGAAGTTCCTGCAAGACAGCAGTAATTCAGTATTATAAATCGAATCAAAACCTGCCTTCTTAAATGGATGCAGGTTTTTTCTTTTTATATTCAATATTGGGAAGGGGTATTTGAGGAATTGCTGCCCATTGATGTTTTAGTCAATCAGAACCTTATGGCAAAAAAGAAATTTAAAGAAATCATTGCGCAACCTGGTACAGCGGTATTGGTTGATTTTTATGCCGATTGGTGTGCACCCTGCCAAACTATGACGCCTGTTTTAGAGGAAGTGGTAGATCATTTAGGTGGTAAAATAAAGCTTTTCAAACTCAATGTAGACAAAAACCCACAGGCGAGTTTACAGTTTGGGGTAAGGTCCATCCCCCATTATATCCTTTTCAAAAATGGGAAAATTCTTTGGAGAAAGGGAGGTTATATGACCAAAAGAGATTTGCTACAATCACTTAAGGGATTTATTTAGTATAAAAAAACCGTCGACATTGCCGACGGTTTTAAGTGTTTTACCTTATATTACTTTTTCCAAGTAGCCTTTCCTCCTTTTTCAGAGTCTACATTGATGGTGTAATTTCCACCACCTGATACAATCCATCTTACTTTGACAGCATCCATTCCTGGAATATTGTCAACATGGATTTTTTCAGGGTCTACCTTTTGTTCCTTGTATTTCTTGAAGTCCGCATCTTCCACTACAAATCCAGCCACTACTTTTGCTCCGGAAATACTCACATAATCCGGTCTGGCTATTTTGTATTTCAAATCTTGACTAGAATGAGTAGGAATTAACCTTTCATTATAGATAGTTGCCACAATTTCCTTTAATCCTCCACCAAGGTCATTTTCTTTGACCTCAGACACGGAAAGCTTTGGCGTATGGTAACCATGCAGAATGGTAAAAGCGGAATTTCTATGCGCATCCTGCTCCATCAAGAACCCTGGATGCAACCTTCCGAAGTTCTTTTTAAAACCACCGATTTCAATTCTACCGTACTGCGGATGGTCATATTCTTCCCAGTTTACAAAGGCATCACCAAATGTCAGGTACCTGTCCACCTTCATTTGCTCATCCTGATTATTCCTACCTGCATTTTCATGGAAGTACAAGTAAGAAGTCATCAACTCATTTGAATAGGTAAAGATCCCTCTTCCACCATAAAACCAATCCAGTTGACCACCAAATACAGAATATAGGTCTTTATATACCACTAAGTATTTGTAACCTGGCATAAACTCCTCACCTTTTTTGGCGATAGCATCATAGATTCTTATGTCTGTTGCATTATAAGTCCCTAGGTCCTCTTCTGCACCAGGCCCTCTTAATATCATCCCTCCATAGTTGTGGTAACTTTGTGCACCGGCAATATTCGGGTGCTTCATCACAAATTCCATCACAGCCCTATTTTCCGGTACTGCGAAAGGGTATTTCCAAGCACCTCTCTGAACATAATCAGGCTGCCAATTCCAACCCCAATCTCTGTTAGGATCATAGTAACCTATTCCATCTTCATTGACCATACCATCGCCATCTCTGTCAATACCTTCATAACCGAGCATTTCGTATTCTCCCTGCTCGTCAGCTGCAACCATGATCAATTTCCTGGGGTCTCTTTGATCTTTGATGAATCTTCCTGTAGGTGATTTTCTGATCATGTAAGTGATATGTCCATCACCATTGAGGTCATCAAATGGATCTTCGCCTGCTAAGCCATCTCCATCATTATCTAACACGATCATTCCCGAACGCGGTGAGTTTTGTGTATTGGCTTCTTTGATAAAATAATCATGCGCATCTGGATTGATCGTAGGCGCTATATAGAAGGTCTTGTCTTTAAGCAATTCTGTGATAAACTCCAGGTCACCATACATTTCTGCTAGGTACCAAGCAGTATAAAGCGTGAATTCTGTGCCCTGTATTTCGTTAGAGTGAATGTTTCCATCTATCCACATCGCTGGTTTCTCATCAGCCTTACCATGATTGAAATCAGTAACGGTAAGCACCCAAATGTCATTCCCCTGATAAGACTTGCCAATACTTTCCAACTTTACTAAGTTAGGATGCTTTTTGGCCATGTCCCTCATGATTTCCTCTAAGGCAAGGTTAGTATGGTACCTGTTCCAAGAAACCTGTACCTTAGGATTATGAGGAGTCCCTAATGCCCTGAAATACCTGTCTTGTGCTACCTGAGCCTCAGACGTCTGTATAGCGGTAAGGCTTACTGCCGCACCAATAAATGCTGTATATATCCAATTTTTAATTTTCATTGTCTTGTTGGTTTTAAAGTTTCACATTCAAAGTTGCGATACCGGTATGTGCAGCACCTGCCTTGATTTCTACATTTCCTGAACCTTTGACGATCCAGCTCAAGGTAGTTTTTTCAAATGCGCCCAACTTGTCAATCAGTTTGATTTTATCTCCCGACATGATGTCTTTACTTTCCTTATTGATATCCACCCTTACTTTCCTTAACCATCTTGACTTCTCACCCATTTCGGAATGGGTAGGTAAAGGAGAATTATTGAAGAGGTCCGCAGTGATTCTGGTAAGCCCATTCCCCAATTTTTCAGTCTCTAGGTTGTGGAATTCCAGTTTTGGGCTTGCTTCCGCAAGTTTCAGGATAAAATCTGTATGTTCTTTTGCTATCTCAGAAACCTCTTCAAATGGAGGATTGTACATCACAAAAGGTTTGATCCCTCCTACTTCCACTTTTTGATTAGGAAGGTCAGGATGATTTACTTCAACCCAAGGTACAAATGCATCGATATTCTTTTCAGCAGCCCAGGCAAGAAAGTTCACTTCAGGAATTGAGGAAGACTTTCCTTCTTCTCCTTTGACCTCAGGCACCCACCATCCTGGTGTACTAAAGCTCAACCTACCAAAATGAAAGTACGCCCATTGGAAAAAATCCCCATCCGTACCTTGGTTGTTTTGGTTGAATGCTTTTTGGGAAACAGTATTATTATACATGTCAGAAACCATACTGTTGATGGCCACGTCATTTTCTAACATAGAAGTAATGATTCTTTTCTTTGCATCAGCAGCATTATACTTCAAAGGCGCAGATAGGTTATTTGCAGGACTGAAAGTCACAAAAGCAAATATATTCCACTGCTCAAAGAGATAATCCAAGAGAGCCCTACTTTCAGCCTGAGAAACAGCAAAGTCACCAGCCAATGGCGTGAAGATTGGGAATTTGTAAGTTTGGTTTCTATTGAAAGCAATCCCTTCTTCAAGGTCTTCTCCGAATTTCCCATCTTTATCCTTGTCCCTGCTCTCAGGATACACAGCATAGCTGCCTTTTTGTCCTTTTGAAACATTGGCTTTGACCATTACCCTTTCATCATCTTCTGAAGGCATGTAGTCTCCCATTGGACTTTCAACCCGCATCATGGTGATCAGGCCATCATTGTTTAAGTCCACATACCCGTCTTCTGATACCCTTCCGTCTCTGTCATGGTCTACTTTGGTAGCATTGCCTCTTCTTTCATATTTCAACGATGCATGGTATTGCTCGTACGCATCAGGTGACATATTTGGAAAAATGTAAAAAGTATTTTTCTCTAAAGCGGCATCATTCTCTTTGACAAGATTTTCGGCAAATTGTAGGGCAAGCTCTACACTCAAGACATGAAAGCCCTCAGCACCACCCACAACTGCTATTCCAGGCTTGTTATCCAAGTCCCCTTTTCCGATTTTCAATACCCAAACATCTTTGCCTCCTTCAGTTTTGGTAAGAGAATTAAGGGTAGCTGTGCTACTTCCAGCTACGCCCTGAAGTCTCTGTGTGATCTGGTTGAGTGTGGGATAATCCCCCTGTGCCAGCACGGTCGGTTGGGAGGAAAACAGCATCCCTACTCCCACCACCAGTGATAAATACATTTTCTTCATACAGTATATTTGATTTAGTTCTGATTGGATTTTACCTTTTATTCAGGTTCAATCTTAAGCATAATGTTACAAAAAATCGTTGGTTAATTAAAAGTGCTTGGTAGATAGTGAAGCAGTCGGTTTTAAATGGTGTCAACTACGGATAAATGGAGAAAAACCAAAGCTTTTGAAAAGCATTTGTCAAGTGGTTATAAATAAAGCATAATATTCCCTATTTTGCCTCAATCAAAATCTATTGATATGTTTTCTAAAATAGCCTTAGCCATAGCCTTTTCTCCAAGAATGGAGGCACTCCTTGCAGAAGCAAAAAGAATAAAGTCAATTTTTGGTGCTGAACTTTTGCTCATTCATGTAGGAGAGAAAACCTCAGAATCTGAAAGCAAGCTTCAGAATTTGATTGAACAGCAAGGTCTTATCGGTACGGATATAAAGACACTTTGGGAAGAAGGAAATCCTGCAAAAAAAATATTAAAGGTTTGTGATCAAAACGATGTAGACCTATTAATTGCCGGCGCATTAAAAACTGAAGGTTTTTTCAAATATTATTTGGGGTCCATTGCCAGGAAGATCATCAGAAAATCAAAATGTTCTGTTTTGGTATTAATAGAACCAATGATCAAGCCAGAGCCCTTTGAAAGAGTGGTAATCAACGGCACTCAACAAGAACAAACTCCATTTGTCATTGAGCAGGGACTCAATTGGTGTAAAAAAGACAAAGCGAAACAGGTTTATATCGCTAATGAAATAAAAATGTATGGACTTCAAATGGCCACTGCAAGTGAAGGAGGGGAAGATGAAATTGCGGCTACAAGACGGAAACTTATATCCGAGGAAATCACCTACGTTGAAAATATACTCAAGCATCTGGATAAAGGAAATCTCAAAATCAGTATAAAAATCACTTGTGGAAAATGGGCAATTGAATTGGCCAGGTTTGCCACTGATGTGAAAGCAGACTTATTGATTGTGGGAGATGAAGGTAACCTTGGTTTTTTCCATAGACTATTCCCCCATGATTTAGAAGAAATCCTAAGTGATCTTCCATGCAACCTTTTAATTGTAAAGAAATAAGAGGAAATTATGGAAAACTTATCACACCAGGATGTAGTAAACCTGTTTCTTCAGCTTGCAGCAATGTTACTGCTGGCAAGGGTTTTTGCTGAAATAGCTCAACGTTTCAAGCAACCTGCAGTAGTCGGGGAACTTTTGGCTGGAATATTATTGGGGCCCACCATCTTAGGCACCCTGATGCCGGATTTTCACGAATATCTCTTTATGAGTAATCCAAGTGCAAATCTTGCTTTGGATGGATTTGTGCAAATCGCCGTTGTATTGCTTTTGTTTATAGCAGGACTTGAAGTCGAATTACACTTGGTATGGTCACAAGGAAAATCAGCCTTAAGTATTAGTCTCTTAGGTCTGGTAGTTCCTTTTGCCCTAGGCTTTGTATTCCCCTATTATTTTTCTGAATTCTTTGGTTTGGCAGATGGAGACAAATTACTCTTCTCCTTATTTATGGGTACGGCAATGTCTATCACAGCCCTTCCAGTAGTGGTCCGGATACTTATGGATTTGGATTTATTCAAGACAAAAATGGGTATGCTTATCGTTGCATCAGCCATGGTAAATGATATTATCGGTTGGTTGATATTCTCTGTCATATTGTCTTTTATGGGAAAAGGAAGTAACCTTTCGCTTTTCCAGACCATTGGGATTACCTTGGCTTTTACTTTTTTCATGTTGACTTTGGGAAAGATTATTATCAATAAGGTCTTACCATGGATCAATAAGAAATTAGCTTGGCCTGGTGGGGTATTGTCTCTATCAATGGCATTTTGTTTTTTGGCTGCAGCGTTCACCGAGTGGTTAGGCATTCATGCCATCTTTGGCGCTTTCCTCCTGGGAGTAGCTTTGGGAGATTCTGAACATATGTCAGAAAGGGCAAAAGAAATCGTACACCAGTTTATCAATAATATTTTTGCACCTCTATTCTTTGTGTCAATAGGCTTGAAAATAAATTTCTTCACCAATTTTGAACTGATGCTCACATTGGCCGTACTGGCAATTTCATTCGCAGGAAAGATCATAGGAAGTGGATACGGAGCATCAAGAGGTGGTTTTAATGTAAGAGAATCATTGGCAGTAGGTTTTGGAATGAACGCAAGAGGTGCTATGGAAATAATCCTCGGTTTAATTGCTCTTGAAAATAACCTGATTGATGAAAAACTATTCGTTGCACTTGTCATTATGGCAATAATAACAAGTATGAGTAGCGGTCCTTTGATGAAGTGGGCGCTAAAAACAGACATCAAAGAAACCTAGATTAATAATATTGAGACTTATAAATTCACAAAAGTAATCAACTGAATATAGAATACTACAATCAAAACTGTGAATACCAAACAATACTGTAGAACTTTATCTGTTTTAAATCATGTGAAAACCTGTTAAAAATTTGATAAATTATCCCTTTTGGAGAGATTTTTGTATTTTTACCATTGAATCAAAACCAAAATAAATGAAATCTCTAAGTTCAATGACAAAATTATTTGCCCCAGTTTTTGCTTTCGCTTTATTTTTTGGAGTAAATGCTACTGCCCAAGAAGTAATGCCACAGCAAATGGAAGTTCAGGAAGACTTTCCTGAAGAGGATATGAAGAAATTCGTAGAAGTAAACCTTGAAGTGATGCCAATTCAAGAGAAGTATCAGGCCAAAATGATGGAATCCATAGAAGAAAGTGGTTTAACTGTTCAAAGATTTGAAGAACTCAGTATGGCACAGCAGTCAGGTGATATTCGAGAAAAATCTGAAGATCCAGAAGAATTGGCTTCTTATAATAAAGCTGGTCAGGAAATCATGCAGATACAATCTGAAATGCAAAACGAAGTAGTAGGACACATTTCTCAAAGTGAATTAGGACCTGAAAAATTTCAGCAAATTTACATGGCTTACACACAAAGTGAAAAAGTAAAAGCCAAAATAGATAAAATGATGGCAGATGTCATCGAAGACTAATCAACTTCAAAAAAAATATTTAAAAAAGCATCCCGAGTTGGGATGCTTTTTTTATGCACTCATTAAAATTACCAATTGCAGATAGGAACAATCCATTAGATATTTTTAACCAAAGCACTTACTTTTGGGTTCTCTTTTAGTTTACATTACTCAAAACATACTCATGAGCAAAAATAAAGCGAAAGTAGGGGTTTTACTTGTCAATCTTGGAACTCCAGACAGTACCGCTACAGCTGACGTAAGAAAATATCTTAGGGAATTTTTAATGGATGGGAGAGTTATTGACTTCCCCTTTATTCCCAGGTGGATGCTGGTCAATCTAATTATTGCTCCTTTTAGGGCTCCGAAGTCTGCAGCTGAATATAAAAAAGTCTGGACAGACAGGGGTTCCCCCTTACTTTTCCATACTGAAGACTTAAGGGATAAACTTATTGATAAGTTGGATCCGAATACGTATGTGGTCGAAATGGCCATGAGATACCAAACTCCAAGTATTGAAGAAGGTCTTGAGAAGCTGAATAAAGCCAATGTTAAGAAAATCATAGTACTTCCCCTCTTTCCCCAATACGCCTCGGCTACCAACGGATCCGTAGTAGACAGGGTAATGGAAATTGCCAGGGGATGGCAGATTATTCCAAACATCACTTTCATTTCAAATTTTGTTGATCACCCTCTTTTCCTTGAGGCCTGGGCTGAAATCGGAAATGAAATGGTGCAAGCCCAAGAATATGACAGGTATTTATTCTCTTACCATGGCCTTCCTGAAAGACAAATTCGAAAAGGATCGGTTGATGGCTACTGTCAGTTGTCAGACAAATGCTGTGGAAACTACACCAAAAAGAATCAGTTTTGTTACCGAGGTCAATGTTTCCATACCACAAGACTTCTGACAGAAAAGCTTGGACTTCCTGAAGAGAAAGTCATCACCTGCTTTCAATCAAGATTGGGTAAAGATCCATGGATAAAACCCTATACGGAGGATATCATCAAAGAATTGGCTGCTCAGGGAATAAAAAAAGTACTTGTTTTCTCACCTGCTTTTGTGGCAGACTGTCTTGAAACCACTGTAGAAGTTGGTGGTGAATACAAGGAAGAGTTTGAAGAACTAGGCGGGGAACAATGGGATCTCGTACCTAGCCTGAACTCAAGCAATACATGGGTGGAGTGCGTCAAAGAGTTGGTGCTTACCAACACTTAATACATATTCATTCCAAATCAGCACTACCCCCTACCCTACTAAGCTATTCATGCCTGCAGAAAAACCCTTGTACCAGACAAGTTGGTTCCTTTTTTTAGGAATTCTGTTTGTCTCTTTCAACCTAAGGCCTTCCATTACCGCTATTGGTCCATTGATACCCTTTATAAGGGAAGACCTGCAGCTTAGCAACGGATGGGCAGGTTTCCTGACCACGTTTCCTCTGTTGACCTTTGCAACTTTTTCGCTTTTCTCCGCCAGAATCGGAAAAGCTATGGGCAACTCCCAAGCTATCATGCTGGGGATGGTATTAATTCTTATAGGTACAGTTGTAAGGGTTTTAGGGGGATCATTTGTTCTATTTTTAGGAACAGGACTGACAGGCATAGGAATCGTTATTTGCAACGTATTGTTGATTCCTTTAATCAAAAATCGAATGCCTTCTAAAATTGGCATAGTAACAGCGTCCTACACTACGGGAATGACATTTCTTGCAGCTGTAGCTTCAGGCATCTCCGCTCCCTTGGCAATTGATCTGAATATGGGTTGGCGGGGATCCTTACTTTCATGGGCAGGTCTTTTAATAATCGGGATTCTTGTCTGGTTGCCACAAATGCGCTTCAAATCTGCTTCTGGCAATACAAATTTGAATGAAGTGAAAGTAAATGTCTGGAGCTCTAGGTTGGCGTGGAATGTCAGCATGTTTATGGGTGTACAATCCTTGTTATTTTTCACCTTGATTGCTTGGCTTCCTGATATGCTGATTTCGAGAGGATTCTCTGCCGTAGAAGCAGGAGTGGTGGTTTCTTTGATGCAAATCATAGGTTTAATCGGATCTTTTCTTGCACCTATTATTGCAGTCAAATTCAAAGATCAGGTAGGTCTGATAAAGATTTTAGGAATAATGTACCTTTTAGGTTTTTCAAGTCTATTTATCCATGTGATTTGGGTCAACTATATAGGATTGGCAGTGGTAGGCCTAGGCTTGGGATCAAGTGTATCCCTCGCGTATACCTTGATAGGATTACGGACAAAACTTGAAAAAACAACCGCATCACTCTCAGGTATGGTGCAATCCACCGGCTATTATCTGGCAGCATTGGGACCTTTGTTATTTGGTGTTGCCTTCGACATTTTTCAAAATTGGGATTTTCTTATTTACCTGACTTTACTTTGTTCAGGGATGTTCATCTTTTTTGGTGTCAAAGCTGGGAAATCGGTTCAGATATGAAAAAAACAGGCCCTTATCGGGGCCTGCTTTAACACGTAATAAAAGACTAAACTTTAATGCTTTTAAAAATTGACCTGAGCCTGCAATCTCAGTAAACTTCCTTGTTGCCTGTTGTTTGGGTTCAGGGAATTTTCAAATGTCCTATCAGAAATGGTATACATGGCTACCAGTTCGAAATTTCTGTTGGGTTGCCATTCCACTCCTATTTCAAGCTCATTCACCCTATGACGAGTAGCATCCAATTCGAATTTTTTACCTCCTTTGTAATAATGATATCTGGAGAATGGAATGAAAATATCTTTACCGGTTCTCAAAAAGTAATTGGCCATAACATATCCCCCTCTCAGGGGTGCATCTTTGACTTCGTTGGTCTCAGGATCATATTCGGGACCCCGGCCCCAATTGAATTCAGCCTGTATGCCAAATGGCTGTGGGTAAACTATTATACTTGGCCCATATCTAAACTCTTCAAATTCAGTCTGGTCAAAATCTGTTTGGGGATTCCTATTGATGACAAACTTACCTGTATATGCCTGAAAAGAGGTCTCAATAAATTGCCCGGAAGGCAGTTCCCAAGGATAAGAAGCCCTGCTGACAACGTGGAAATTTTTATTTTGCTCTGGGAGATTGGCAGTTTGTCCATTATAAAGACCCAAACCAAATACTCCATAATCTCCAGAACCTTTCAGACCTGAAGTGACAAGATAATTGAACCTTTGCCTGATTTCAGAAGGTGCATAATAGAGGAAAATGCCTAAATCACGTTCGTTGAGCACGGCAGAGTTTAACCCATCATTCCTATCCAAAGGAAGCCTATTTTGACTTGACTGTAGATTTTCGAAACCAAAAGGCACTTTGGATTGACCAATTCTCAGTCTAAACTCTTGTTTGGCATCTAGCCCAAGATCAAAATAAGCGTCACGGATCTGAGCAAAATTCCCTCCCCCGGAAGCCAAATCAGGCTGAATATACATGAATATACGTTCATGAATTTGCCCAGAAAAAATCATCCTTATCCTTCTGAAAAAGAATCCTCCTCCATCTCCACCCCATGACCTATCACATTGGGAACATTGTAGATTGGGATTGGTTTCAAGAAGGCCATTATAACGCATCTGTGCGTAACCACGTAATTGTATGGTCTCATACCAAGGCTTCTTGATCTGATTGCTTATTTGAGCAGTGTTTTCTAGGGAATCTTTATTGACGTCCCTTGCAAAAACGTCAGTAAAGAAAATGATCATCAAGATCATTGTCCCTGCGAAAGATTTTCGCATCGTTGATAAATGAGTTAAGTAATTGAATACTTATTGTACAGCGATACAAAGGTGCGACGACAATGTGTCTTTATAATGATGCGGATATTATGAATTTGTTAACAGAAAAACATCAATAAATCATCGGATTCGAAGAACTCATTTAAAAAACTTGAATAACGCTTAAAATAAGCCTTTGCCAGCATTTTGTCATATATTAAGGAAATGTTAACAAACAAATAATGTTAAAAAATATCTGATTGTCACAGTAATCAGACCTCCTTTTAATAAATGTAAATAAACCTATACTCGGACTATTTACATCAATAACCCCAAGACCTTCTCTACATCCAATTCCCTATAATCCTCTATGTAAAGGTCACATACAGGTAATTCCTCTTTGGTATGGGAAGAAAGTACGCCGACTACTTTCATCCCAGCGCGAAGCCCGGCTGTAACACCGGAGTATGAATCCTCGAATACCACACAGTGTTCAGGTTCCAGGTTTAGGTTTTTTGCTGATTGTAAATATACCTCTGGCTCCGGTTTATGATTTTGTACATCCTCACTGGCCATCACTGATTCCATGTGCTCCATAAGCCTCAGTTTTCCGATAATCAGATCCAGATTAGCCCTCGGTGCGGAAGTGGCTACAGCTGTCTTCAACCCCTCTTTCTTAAGGGAATTAAAAAAATCCAAAAATCCCTTAATTGGACTGATTTGATCTTTATAAATCTCTCTAAACAGGCTTTCCTTTTCATCTTCCAGGTCCAACAACTCTTGCCCCTCTATCTTTCTGCCTAAAAAATGACTCAATATATATGAGTTGTTTTTACCATACATATGCAAGGCAAACTCTTCTTCAGTAGGCTTTAGATTTCTTTTAGCAAAAAACTCTTTAAAGGCAATGGAATGAAATGGATTGGTATGGCAGATTACCCCGTCCATATCGAAAATGATGGCTTTTTTCATAGGTTAATTAGGTTCTTTTGTATGGCAAAGCTAATGAAAAAAGAAAATATGACTCGTGAAGTAGAATACTACAGTTCAGTCACTATCCTTTATTTTTAAATGTTGTTCACGTGTTAAAAAAAACCCTCAATGTTTTGAGGGCTTTTCTAAGAAATATTTACGTTCCTTTTAGTAAAAATATCCATGAATATCCAACCTGCCTAGCCAGTAGGCAGGTATCTATAAATATCTGATAATATTATTTCACTGTATTTCTACAATGTTTCTACCTTATTTCAATTTTTTACTTCTCAAACTCCTTCACTACTTTCTCTATGATGTCACAGCATTCATGAAGTTGGTCTTCAGTCATTACCAATGGTGGTGCAAAGCGGATAATATTGCCATGAGTAGGTTTTGCGAGTAAACCATTGTCCTTCAGAGCAACACACATATCCCAAGCGGTACTGCTGTCTTGACTATCATTTACCACTACAGCATTGAGCAAGCCTTTTCCCCTGACCAATTTCAATATCTCGTACTTATCTACCAAAAGCTGCATACGCTCACGGAAGATTTTACCCAATTTACGGGCATTGAGAGCAAGTCTTTCATCCCTTACTACTTCCAGTGCCGTTAGCGCTACTTTCACTCCCAAGGGATTCCCTCCAAAGGTAGATCCGTGCTGTCCGGGCTTGATCACATCCATAATATGATTATCGGCCAAAACTACTGATACCGGATAAAATCCGCCGGAGATCGCTTTTCCTAGGATCAGCATATCAGGTCTGACATAAGTGCTTTGTCGTTCACAATGCCCCTCACAACTACAATGCCCACATACTGCCAACAAAGAGCCTGTTCTTGCGATACCTGTCTGAATTTCATCTGAAATAAACAATACGTTGTGCTTTTTACAGGTTTCAGCTACCTTGCGCATATAATCATCAGCAGGGGTATAAACACCTGCCTCACCTTGAATAGGCTCGACGAGGAAAGCAACTACATGCTCATTCTCCAATGCCTTTTCCAAAGCAGCTACATCGTCATAAGATATCTTCTCAAAACCGGGGGTATAAGGACCGAAATTTTTTCTGGCATTCTTATCACTTGAAAAAGATATAATAGTGGTGGTTCTACCATGAAAATTATTCTCGGCTACCACTATGACACCCTCATTTTCGGGAATACCTTTTTTCTCATAGCCCCATTTTCTGGCTATTTTCAAAGCAGTTTCCACGCCTTCTGCTCCAGTGTTCATAGGGAGCACTTTATCAAAGCCAAAGTATTCTGTAATATACTTTTCAAAAGGACCAAGAATATTATTATAAAAAGCCCTGGAAGTAAGTGTCAGAGTGCCGGCCTGCTCAATCAATGTATCTAAAATCCTAGGATGACAGTGCCCTTGATTGACTGCAGAATAAGCAGATAAAAAATCAAAATACTTTTTACCTTCTACATCCCAAAGGAATACTCCTTCACCTTTGGCCAATACCACAGGCAATGGGTGATAATTATGTGCTCCATACTTATCTTCCAATTCTATCGCCTGCTTACTCGAGTTTATTGTTTCCATCATAAAATTTATATTTTTGTCCTGTCTACTTTGTGACAAAACATTTGCTCCCATATACGGCAAATATAACAATTGGCCACAGGATAAAAGAATGAATTCAAAAAAGAAGCCTGCATCTCCCATGAAGTTGATACCAGGAGATTATTATATCAATGAGAATGGACTAATGGTCTTTACAGCGCAATACCACCTGAGAAGAGGTTATTGTTGTGAAAGCGGCTGTAAGCATTGCCCGTATCCCACTAAGTAGAGATGGGATTTACCGTCTAATTGTGGGCATGCCATTAATAATGGATGAAGGTCACAATGTTAAAGGTTAAAAATGTTAATAGTTAAATTTCGATTTTCGTAAGTTGGGGCGTAACCAATTCTGAAATCTAAGATCTTTGCGGGTGATGTTTTATCCTTTCTTAGATCTCTCCTGCGGACCAATG
>NZ_REBN01000024.1 GCF_007692705.1 Mongoliibacter sp. | reverse complement strand
GCCGCACAGAGCCAAGTCCGATATGAACGTTCAGACTTCCTTCCCAGTCTCGATGGCTCCTACCAAATGGTCTATTCGACCAACAACAACATCACAGGTATGTTTTTCCCCGGCCAAATCCTCCCTATTTCTGGTCCCCCTGTTGCTGAAAATACCATGGATTTCACCTATGGATCGGCAACATCTCTCCTGATGAATTGGAGCCCATTTACTTTTGGCAAAAGGTCCAGCAAAATCCAATCCGCTAAATTCGGACAGGAACTTGCTCAAAATCAGGAATCCCTCGCCATTTTGGAACATCAGGTCCGATTTACCGAAGCCTACCTCAATTATTGGGCAGCAGCTTCCATGGCCTTGGCTGCTGAGAAAAACAGGGATCGCTACCAAACCAATCTAGAGCTATCCAAAACTTTGGTGGATAACGGACTGAGGCCTGGAGTGGATTCAGCACAGTTTCGATCACTTTTTGTCCGCTCAAAAATTGATTACCTCCAAGCTCAAAAATCCGCTGAATCCTTTATGGCACGGGTGAGAGAATTATTGGGAGAGGATCAAAAGGAAATCGGCATTGATCCCAATCTCCAGAGGCAATTCACACCTCAGGTGGAAGAACCCATGGACAACCATCCACTTTTACAAAGCTCCCGGAGCAGAACGCTAATGGCAGCAGCCCAAAAAACAGAACTCAACCGATCCTTATTACCTGATCTCAATTTCTGGGGTACAGCATTCGCCAGAGGATCTGCCATTCTCTTCGAAGGCGGCTTTAATGAACCAACTGACGGGCTCTCATTCTCTCGCTACAATTATGGGGTGGGATTTCAGGTTGCCGTTCCGATTTTGCAGTTTGCCCGAACCTCCAAATTGGTCCAAAAACAAAACTCTCTGATTTTTGCTGCTGAGGCTTATGAAATGCAAGTGGAAAGAGCATTGGATAAAGACCGAACCGTAGCCAAAGTGACTTTGGAAAAAGCTTTAGAATCTGCTTCTCTAGCTCCTGAATATGTGCAAGCTGCTGAATACAGCTATCAAGCGCTGCAAGCCCGATACGATGCAGGTCTGATCAATCTAAATGAATTGGTACAGGGACAGGCTGACTTGGCAAAAGCAGAGTCGGAAAGTATTAAGGTTATGGCCGAAATGTGGAAAGCCTTGCTGTACTATGCGGCGGTGAGTGGAAATATGGATTTTTTCTTACAAAACCTGAATTGATATGGACCTGATAAAATTATCCTTGCGCAAACCCATATCGGTCATGGTGGTGATATTTGCCATTGGCTTTTTCTCTTTCCTGACCATCCGAAGCATGCCTATCGACATTTTCCCAAAAGTCGGTGTACCCACCATCTTTGTGGCCCAACCTTATGGAGGGCTGTCACCTGAGCAAATGGAAGGGTATCTCAGTTCAATTTACGAACAGCATTTTATTTACATCACGGGAATTTCTTCCATGGAATCCAAGTCTGTACAGGGCATGTCTGTGATCAAATTGCAGTTTCACGAAGGAACCGACATGGCTGAATCCATGGCACAGGTCGTAGCTCAAGTCAATAGAGCCGGTGGGAAAATGCCGCCAGGAACTGTGGCACCTTTTGTCGTGCGCTATGATGCAGGCAATGTTCCTGTAGGACAATTGGTCTTCAGTTCAGACAGCAGAAGTCTTTCTGAAATTCAGGATTTAGCCCTAAATAGGGTACGCCCCATGTTCGCTTCCTTGCCAGGAGTTTCTTCACCTCCTCCTGTAGGTGGTAACCAAAGGAGTATAGTGGTAGATATTGATCCCGAAAAATTAAGAAGCTATCGGTTGTCTACTGAGGAAGTGGTTGAAGCGATCGCCAATGGTAACCGAATGGTTCCTTCCGGTAGTATCCGGATCGATGATACGGAATATTTGGTCAGACCAAATTCGGTAGTGGAGGATTTTAAGGAATTGGAAAATATCCCCCTCCAAAACACTAGAGGAGCAACGGTATACTTGAAGGACCTGGCAGAGGTAAAAAACAGTGCCGATATCACCACGGGTTATGCCTTGGTAAATGGTCTGCGATCGGTATATATCCCAGTATCTAAAAGGTCTGATGCTTCAACTTGGACCGTTGTAAAAAACATCAAAAATGCCCTCCCTGCTATGCGGGATGCTGTACCTGAAGACATTAAGGTGGAGTATGCCTTTGACCAATCGGGGTATGTGATCAAATCTTTGAGAAATATCCTGACGGAAGGTCTGATTGCCTCGGTACTTACAGGGTTGATGGTATTGGTTTTCTTGGGCGATTGGCGCAGTGGTCTCGTGGTGGTGATGACCATTCCTTTGGCACTCTTGACTTCAGTGGTTTTCCTCAACCTTGCAGGGCAAACGCTCAACATCATGACTTTGGTCGGTTTGGCTTTGTCTATTGGGGTCTTGGTGGATGAAGCAACAGTGACTATAGAAAATATCCATAGGCATTTGGAGATGGGCAAAAGTCTGCCCAAATCCATCATTGATGGCACCCGAGAAATTGTCATTCCAAAAATGTTGATCGTTTTCAGTATTCTGGCTGTTTTTGTCCCTTCTTTCTTTATGTCGGGGGTTCCAAGGTCCATGTTTATGCCACTTTCTCTTGCGGTAGGTTTTGCCATGATAGCCTCTTTTGTGCTTTCCCAGACTTTTGTCCCCGTGGTATCCAATTGGCTTTTGGATAAAAAATCATTGGAAAAACAGGCTGAAAAACAAAAAGGAGGCAGGTTTGACCGAATCCAAAAAAGGTATCAAAACACCTTGGGCCGCTTGCTCCAATACAGCAAATTGACTGTGGTTTTTTACGCATTGCTTTCTTCACTTTCGGTAGTTGGGCTTTATCTTTTGATTGGTACAGAGATTTTTCCACAAGTAGATTCAGGACAGTTTCAGGTTAGGATCAATGCCAAAGAAGGTACCCGGATCGAACAGACTGAACGGCTGACACAACGTTTTTTCAAGGAGCTGGAAGGTTTGACAGGAAAAGAAAACATTGAAATCAGTTCTGGATATGTAGGGACCATCCCTTCTGCCTATCCGGCAATCACCAATTACATTTGGAACTCCGGTCCTCATCAGGCTATTCTTTCGGTAAAACTAAAAGAAGGTAGTGGCATCAAAGTAGCCCAACTTAAAGAAGATATCCGCCAGATGGTTTCTGAAAAACTCCCGGAATTGCGTATCAGTTTTGAACCTGCTGACATCGTGGATCAAGTGATGTCTATGGGAGCGAATAATCCATTGGAAGTAGCTGTGACAGGGAAAGACATGAAAGAAACCCGAGCTTTTGCGGAGAAAATCATGTCCAACTTAAAACAAATCACTTATCTCAGGGATGTGCAGATCGCCCAACCTTTAGATTATCCCACTTTGGATGTGAACATTGACCGCATTCAAGCTGGGCAACTTGGGCTCACTGCGGATGATGTAGGTAGGTCCATGATTTCAGCGACCAATTCCAGCCGATTTACCAGGCCTGTTTATTGGTTGGATAAAGCCTCTGGCAATGCCTATCAGGTGCAGGTAGAAATCCCCCAATACACCATGAATTCCCAA
>NZ_REBN01000062.1 GCF_007692705.1 Mongoliibacter sp. | reverse complement strand
TATACATTGATGGCTTGGCAAGCACTGGTCTTGAACCCATCACACCCAGGCCTAATGTTGTCATTAATCCATTTTTGAAGAAGTCTCTTCTTTTCATCCCTATCTTTTTTTTGTAAATTTTAGATACTTTAATATATCAAAAGGTAAATCTGACTCAACTTATATTTTTGCTGTTATAGAAATTGATTTCTTATTTACCGAGCTTATAAAGAAACAATACAGGCTTTTGAAAAAACATTAAATCCCTTCTTCTTGGAATCTGAATGATTTACAAAAACTAATTTCAATTTTGCTAAAGTTGGAAAAGTCCATATCCTCCTTCACAATCATTTAGAATCTTTGCTTAAAGCAGTTTAAAGGAAATCAGTATTTCCGTTCAAGTAAGTATTATATGATTCTAAAGAAAACCAGTTAGGTTGAACTAATCCCAAGATTATTTATGTGTTGGTTTTAATACTTTTACTTTCATTCTTTTGTACATCAAAGTTACCATCAATGATTAACCAGCTTATAAGAAAAACTATTCAAATCTTATTAAAAACACTTCATATGATGGTATAATTCTTATAATTAAAGCAAAGAATTTACTTTTTACGTATTTATGCCGGAAAACAAAAACATTGAAGAAAATTTTAAAACTGGGGCATTTTTGATTGATAGATTTTTCTTTGAGGATATTCCAAAATGAATAATAGAAAAGTGACCCTTTCGTTTCAAATGTGTGGAAATTTAAGAAAACTAACTCTTCTACTTGTACAATGCCTGAATGGTCTTAATATCAATTTCTACTTCTGGTAAAAAAGCATCACTAAACATATACTTTTTGAAGCTATATAGCATTTGTTTCGCTTCAATTCTATTTTCCAAATCAGTGTGAAGATCGATACCACTTATAAGGAGTTTACCTTTTCCGACGCGAACCTCAAATACCAATCCCAGTGATCTGTTATAGAACCAATCATCCACTACCCTTACTAAAGGTGTAATTTCCGGGAAGTCATCCAATATAATTGCTTCGGAGTTACTCATGGCGTCCCACCATTGCCAATTTGAGTGATATTCAGTTGGAAACGCTTCAAACAGGCTGTGATCGGGGTTACAAAGCAAACCCAAAGTATGGGGTTTTTGACCATTGGTCCAGGAGGTATTCCAAAAAATACTGGAGAAACCTAATCCTATATCTCCTCCGAAATCCGGGCTGACAGAACCCTTTACAGTACTCAAAAGTACTTTTCCTCCGTTTGTCAAAAACTCAAGAGTTTCATTGTCAAGATTCTTTGTCACATGAATATTATCTTCCCTTAAAGAAGGATTTTCAGCAGGGTAAACCCACACATCCCAGGAATTGGTGGAATTTTCCACCGAAATCCTCAGTGTTAGTTTCACGGGATTCTCTATTTCAATCAAAGGGATGGACAGCTGCCCGAGTTGCGTTCCATTACCTATTTCAATATCCGTTTCATTTAAAGTTCCTTCTGCAATAGCATTATTCTTTCCATTTACCAATGTCCATTTTGGTATTACTCCCTGAATTGATGCTTCACCAAAATGTGCGATCTCAATGGCTGCATTTAAAGTATCTGTGTTTAAGAATACTCTTTTATCAAGTCTTGCCAAAGGTACTGTCTGTCCAGAGAAAGACTTAAACTCATCAGGTGTAACATATCCTTTTTCATCCCAAAAAGCATCCAAAACTCCCACTAAGGCTGTCCCTTGTCCAGGGAAATCGTGTAAATCTAACAGCTGAAACCCACCAAAATCCTTTGTTCTGAGCGCTGCTTCTATATCGGCTTTATAGCATAAGGTCTGTAATTTCCCAGAAGCAAGCAGTAAGCTGTCAGCAAGGTGCCCAAGCCTGTTTTTATCCAATGATTCCTGAAAGATTTCAAAATTTTTGGGTTTCAAAACTCCAGTATACTTTGACACCTCTTTAAAATTCGGAAATACACACCATTGCCCCATTTCATGACTTACAATAGGCATGGAAGTATTATCAACCATTTTTTGATAATCGAACAGTGTCTGTGGAGCTGATTTATTGATGATACTGTTTAGGTTTGCATTCCAATGCTGAATCCGGGGTCCAGGGGAATTAAAATAGTCTGCATTGTCTATAAAAGGCCAACCGGCACCACTGGTATAAACTTTTGTATCATCATAATTTTTGAAATGGTCTACAAACCCAATCAGGTAATCCTTATGATTTTCACCACCAGGCTCATTACCATGGGCCATCATGACGAATGAAGGGTGATTTCCATAATTATCCAAAATACTTTCACCTTCTTCATAAAGCCAGCTATCTACTGGTTCCCCATCCCCGATATCCGTCCAGGCAGAGGCTTCTACCTGAAGGTAAACACCTTCAATATCCGCTGCCTGGAAAGCAGCTTTCGGAGGACACCATGAATGAAACCTCATGTGATTTAATCCATGTTCTTTGATAATTCCAAAAATCCGTTGCCATTCATCTATTTTGGTTGGCGGATATCCTGTCAATGGAAAGATGGCACACTCCAATGTTCCTCTTAAAAACACCGGCCTGTCATTTACTGAAAACCGCTTTCCATCTACCTTAAATTCCCTCATCCCAAAGTCTTCTTGTCTTATGTCAGTTCCGGAAGAAGTAATCAACTTCAGATCCATCTGGTAAGTATTGGGATTAAATTCATCCCATAATGCCGGCTTATCACCCATTGGGTAATTGAATTCAAATTCATTTATACCTGCCTCAAGCTCAATTTCATGATTCATTGTCTTTTCATCAGGAAAAGACCCATTCAGTTTTACTGCTGTCATTGCCAGCTTTGCTTTTTGACTTTCCCCACTGGAGTTGATTACCTTCAACTTGACATTCACAGATTTATTTGAAATATCAGGAATAATTTTAACCTTATCCAAATAGCTCTTGGGACTGGCTATAAGCCGGATATCCCCTACAATTCCATTCCAGTTTGTTTGGGTATTATCTGATATACTGTGTGCATCAAGACCAACATTGATTTCCTTCACCCGGTTATCGACCCTGATCGTCAATTTATGCTTTCCCGGCTTTAGGTTTTCTACATCCAAATCATATACATGCGGAGTGCCTAAGGTATTTTTCATCCCAACTGCCTGTTCATCAATCCACACAGTCGTTTCCCAATGTGGCCTTTCCAAGAATAACCTGATATGCTTGTCTTTCCAGTAATCAGGAATCAAAATTTCTTTTTGGTACCATGCGGGTCCATAATATACTTTTTCAGGAGTGAGCCAAAATGATAGTTTTATGTTGTCAGGTTCGCGGTAGGGTGCGTACTTCCCATCAGTAAACCACTCATCATTCCAAAAATTACCAGTCCACTCATAATCAAGACTTACATCATCTCCTTTGTTATTTTCAGCCATGGAACCGGGCAATCTGATTGAGTCCTTCAGCTCTTCTGAAAACCATTTTTCAGTAATCCCTTGATCCATGGGATCTTGTTCAAAGCTCCATTCTCCGGACAAGTCTATAAAATCTTCTTTCTTTTGAGCGCAGCCCAATAGAAGGTAAACACAAAATAATGAGAAGGTTATTAGTTTTTTCATAGTAATGAATTGTTATTTCCTGAAAATTGAAAAAATACTGTTTGCCACTATCTCATGACCGCTTTCATTAATATGGTTGGCCTGACTCATGTAAGCGGTTAAACTTTCTTGTTTGGCTATCTCCCGAAACTTCAAGTAACTATCTACCAACCCAATTTCAAATTCACTTGAAAGACTTCTGATCTGATCGGCATGTTTATACAGTTTCGATTCATGACTTTTGATATTTTCCTTTAAATCCGGGGTTGGTGTCATCAAAATAACCTTAGCACCATATTCTTTTGCTGATTTTATCATTTCGACCCACGCAGACCTAGATCTATCGAGTCCTAAATTCCTGTCATTTAAAGCATAATCTATAAAAATCACATCAGGTCTATGAGATAAAACTTCACTTTGAAACCTCTTAGAACCATTTTCAGAATTTTCACCTCCCTTTGCCGTTACAATAACATTTACAACTGCATATGGATATTCCTCCTTCAATTTAAGAAGGAATAAAAAGGGGTATGAATTCATTGTATTGACATTAGGTGTTTTAAAATATCCTGCCGGAACCGAATGTCCATGAAATACAATGTTGACAGTCCTGTTTTCAGGCCATTTTTTCCCCAATTCTTCAATCACCTGGTCAAGGTAATTGTCATTTCCGTTAGTCGGGATTTCAGGTATATATGACTGTAAATGAGCGAATACAAACAAGTATAGAATAGACTGTATCATTTTTAAGTTAATTATTTTGTGCTGAATTCACCTTTGACGATTGCATTCAACTTCGATTCCATTTCCTTCACTTTATCAGGATATTTATTAGCAAGATTATTGGATTCAAAAGGATCAATGGATAAATCAAACAATTGCGGTTCGGGGAAAAAACCCGGATCCACATATTTAATCCTTAACCATTCCGGGACATTCACATTTTTGGCAGGAATGAATTTCCAATTATGGTGCCTTATCCCGTAGACGTAGGCTTCTTCCAATAAGTACTCCCTCCCTTTTTCGGATTTATTCAATAACACATCCAAAAACTCCCCGCTATCTACTGCATTGCCTTTTTCAATGGGTTGACCTACCAGCTTTGCCAGTGAGGCATAAAAATCAGTTTGGGAAATCAAGGCTGAATTTTCTCCCGGGTCCACTGTACCTGGCCAGGAGACGATAGTAGGCATTCTGGTTCCCCCTTCATAAATAGAATATTTTGTCCCTTTATAAGGACCTGCAGGCAAATGGCTCCCAACCAATTCTCTGGCATAATCAAAATACCCATCATCTAAAATAGGTCCATTGTCGCTGGTAAAAATCAATAAGGTGTTCTCAGTGATTTCCAATTTCTCAAGTGTTTTAGTAATTTCACCAACACACCAATCCATCTGGGCAATTACATCTCCTCTTGGGCCCATCAGACTTTTTCGCACAAATTCCACATTGGCAACTCTGGGCTGGTGGATATCGTGAAGAGAGAAGAACAGGAAAAAGGGATTGTCTTTTTGGGCTTTCATAAAATCAACAGCCTTTTCGGTAAGGATAAATGGAAATTCCTCATCAACCCAGAGAGCGCTTTCCCCACCATTCATATAACCGATTCTGCTAAACCCGTTTGTAATAGACTGGAGGTGCATGGGGTCAGCATGTTGCTTGAGTAATTCCGGCCTTTCGCTCCCAAGAGGGTAACCATCCAGCCTGGATCCATAGCTGACCTCAATTGGGTCATAAGGATCCAGGTTTATGACCCTTTGATTTTCCATAAAAACTGTCGGAATCCTGTCACCGGTGGCCGGTATCAGGAAGCTATAATCAAACCCCACTTCTCTGGGACCAGGCTTGACTTCTTCATTCCAGTCTACATTTCCATCACCTAGACCCAAATGCCATTTACCTACAATTCCTGTGTGGTATCCTGCTTTTTGAAGCATCTTAGGCATGGTTTCCATTTCAACATCAATTATCAAAGGAGCATCACCACTTAAAATTGCTGCATTGTTACGAAATGCATGGCTTCCTGTCAATAGAGAATAGCGGGATGGGGTACAGGTGGACGAGCTGCTGTGAGCATCGGTAAAATTCACTCCGCTTTGGGCAAGTTTATCGACGTTTGGAGTATTTACACCTACCGCTCCATTGACCCCAATATCTCCATATCCCAAATCATCAACATAGATCAAGACAATATTCGGTTTTACGTTTTGACTTAAAGCACTGCCTGAATAAAAGATGGAGAAGATAAAAACTAATGAAATTTTATATAATGGTTTTAAAGTCATGGTTCCTGTTATTTGGTGGATTGAATCAATTCAAGTTGGAGAATATACTTTTTAATTCTTCTGCCTGTATTTCACTCTTGGGGTTAAATTCTTTGGAATTCATATAATTTTCCAGACTAAATCTAAGTTGGCGGGCAACAACTCTGAATTCAATATCCCTTTCCAAGTCTATTGAAGTAAACAATAATTTACCCTGTCCTACCTTGGTTTCAAATACATTGGACAATTCCCTATTGGTTACAAAATTATCGATCACTCTTACTATTGGTTCTACATTCAATTCAGTTACATCCAATGATTTGGATTGAATACTTAAATCCCACCATTGCCAGTCACTATGAAAATCTGTAGGGAAATCAGCCAGGGCATTATGTGATGGATCACAGAGTATCCCCATTGTTGCTGGCTGGTCAGGAAAATGGACGGGGCTCCAAAATACAGGAACAAACCTGCCGGTCACCCCTTCCAACTCTTCTACTTCCGGATTCAGCAGCACTGACTTTCCTTGCTCCAGCCATTTAACCGCTTGGGAAAATGACCGGGTATAATTCATGGCACTTTGTTTTCCCTGGTTTTCCGGATAGACCCATACTGGCCATTCATTTTCATAATCAGTTCCGTCAATACTCACTTTTATTTGGAGTTTGGTAGCTTTTTGGACCTCCAGTTTCACTGAAATTGTTCCTGTAGTATTCTCATTGCCTATATTAAACTGTGATTTCTCAAACTGACCTGATGCGATTTTGGAGCTTTCATTCTCAATAGACCAAGAAACAGACTGGTCATAAAGTGGCTTGTAAAAATTGGCAATCTGAACTTCGGCTTCAAGTGTTTCTCCAGAAGTATATACAGCTTTTTCCATATTGATCAGGGGTACGACTTCACTGTTGAACCTGGAGAACTCCTTACTTTCGATAACTCCTTTAGACTCCCAAAACACATTTACCAAACCTACGAGAGCTGTTCCCTGTCCGGGAAAATCCTGTAGCTGCAACAATTGAAAACCATCAAACCCCGGTGTTTTAAGAGCTCTTTCAATTTCTTCTTTATATAAAATCGCTGCCAGTTTTCCTGATGCCTGAGTGAATTCCGGGGCAAGGTTTAATAGTCCTTTTTCTTCCAGATCATTTTTTATTTCAATAAAATTCAAAGGCATTAAGACTCCGGTATATTTTTCAATTTCAGACAGATCCGGATAGACAGAGTATTGTCCTATTTCATGTGAAATTATCGGGACTTGTATATGCTCGATCTCATTTTGATAATTTTTATCAAAATGTGGTTTTTTATTGTTGAAAATCCCCTGTCCTCTGATCCAGCCTCTGTCAGTCCATTGCGTAACAAAAAAATCATCAGCTGGCTGCGGTAATCTGCCCAGGCCATTTTGGAAGGAGAATGAAGTTGTTGTATATAATCTTCTATCATCTTTTTCCTTCAGGTTTTTAACAAATGAATTCATGTAAGCGATATTTCCTTCGAGTTCATTTCCCAAGGCCATCAGGATAAAAGATGGATGATTCCCATATTCATTCAACATAAGTTCCGCTTCTTTTTCAAGAAAGAAGTTGGTCTCTGAGTCTTCTCCTACCTTTAGGTTCCAGTGTGGCAATTCTGCCTGAAAATAAAAACCCAATTCATCAGCAGCTTCAAAAGCAGCTTTAGGGGGGCACCAGGAATGAAACCGGAAATGGTTTAAGCCAAAAGCTTTAGCTGTTGAGATAATTTCTACCCAGGAACTTTTATCCGCCGGGGGGTGGCCGGTTAGAGGAAAAACCGCACATTCAAGAGTGCCTCTAAGAAAAATCCTTTGCCCATTTAAATGGAGAACTCCATTATTCGAGGTGATTTCTCTAAGTCCGAAGTTCTGTTTAAAAGAATCCTCTCCCGCAAAAATCTCCAATTCATAAATATTTGGATTAAACTCATCCCAACTCTCTATTTCAGGGACCAATTCAATCGGATAGTTATTCAGGCTACCGTTTTCAACAGGAACACTCCCTGCCTGTATTTTTTTCCCATTTTGTCGGATTATATATTCAAGCTCTCCAGCTTTTCCAATAGCTGCTGACACCAATAACCTTTTATTGTTTACATCAGATTTAAGCTTTACGTTGGAAATACTTGGCAGGGGCTTTAAGCTTAATTCCCCGATAATCCCATTCCATTTAATCTGGGTATGATTTGTATATGCATGGGCCATTTCTTTGGATTCCTGCTCATGATATTTTGAACCTTCTATATTTATTTGAGGGTATTTATTTGAATTATCTATGCAAATGGTTATCGTATTCCGGCCAGGTTTGATGAAATCCCGGATTTTAAACTTATGGGGCCCTACCAGACTTTCTCCAAAGCCGACTAAATTTCCATTGATCCAGACTTTTGAAGTCCAAATTACACGTTCCAAGGTCAGCTCCACTGCCTGCTTTGCCAATTCGGCAGGTACTTCTATTGACCTCTGATACCAAGCTTTGCCAATATATTGCCTCTTTCTTGTCAAATGGGAAAACTGGTCATGTTTTGCAGCTGAATCCATCAATTGGCCAGAACCTAAATCAGCTAAATCCAAAGTACCGGGCAGTTCTATTTTTTCCCCACTGGGAAAGTCAATAAACCACTTTTCAGATTCTCCCCGGTCCAGTGAATCCAGAACCACATCCCACTCACCTTTGAGAGACAATTCTTTTTTAGGTGATTGACAGGACACACATCCACTCCAAAGGAGAATCAGTATACACAAATAACATAGCCCTTTATGATCCTTCATATTTTAATCTTTTGTTGATTTACTTCCCCACCAATCTTTATTAGGCTCAAAATCAACTGAAAACATTTCAATTCTTTCTTCCTCCAGCTGCTGTTTTCTCTCAGTACTCATCCTGACAAAATGATTTTTAGACAGTTCTGTATTGAAGTTATCAACCAGTTTAGGCGATTCTATATTTTTTTGGTTCAGCCATTCAAACAGTTGGTTTTGTAATTCCTCAGCCTTTTGCTTTTCTATATCAGCCAGATTTTTTCTTTCCTGAGGATCAGTCTCCAGATTGTACAATTCCATATGATTGTCTTCCCAGTAATGTATCAACTTCCACTCACCAAGTAATAGTACGGAAGATGGGTCACCTCCTTGATTTCCATAATGGGGATAATGCCAGTATAAAGGTCTTTCAGCAAATTGATTCCCTTCCATTAATGGTCTCAATGATTCACCATCCAACTCCAGGCTTTGAGGTACCTGATACCCTGCATAATCCAATAATGTTGGAAAAAAATCATGACCTGAAACAGCTTGGTTAATTTCATGGGATGAATCCGATGATTCCGGAATATGAATAAAATAGGGAACCCTTAAACCACCTTCCCATTGATATCCTTTTCCTCCGCGCAATGGGAGGTTGGATGTTGCAAACCCATCACCTGAAGCTACACCTCCATGGTCAGAAGTGAATACAACAATGGTATTTTCTGCTAATCCCAATTGTTCCAGATGGTTCATTACTATTCCGACAGCATCATCCATCTGTTCAACCAAACCGGCATATACAGGGTTATCCTGGACGACCCGTATTGGCAGTCTTCTTTCCATTTCATAACCATAGTCTGCAACTCCAATACTTTCTGCCTTATTTCTGTATTTTGCCCATTTTTCCTCAGTCGACTGAATTGGACCATGTACTGCATAAAAGGATAACATGGCAAAAAAAGGCTTATCCCTTTCCATTTTTAAAAATTCAACTGTTTCATTTGCCAAAATCCCGCTGAGATTTTCTCCTTTGGGATAGTCTTTTAATCTGGGGTTGTCAAAGGGTGCAAAGTAACCTCCTAAAGGGCTCCCGACAGTCCAGCCACCGATATTGTAATCAAATCCCCTGTTTTCCGGCCATTGATCCTCTGTATCCCCTAAATGCCATTTTCCGGCAAAAAAAGTCTGATAACCGGCTTCTTTAAATGCTTCTCCCAAAGTCACTTCATCGGATAAGTCGTGTTTATACTCAGGAGGAAGTAATTTGGTATGGGGTGCTGAACTGTGCCAATCTTCGCCTGTCTTAGCCCCAATCCAGTCAGTAATCCCATGGCTTGCCGTAAATTTGCCAGTCATTATACAAGCCCTGGCCGGACTGCAAACCTGGCTGGAAGAATATCCTTTTGTAAATCTAAAGCTCCTCGAAGCCAGTCTGTCGATATTGGGTGTTTCATAAAAAGCACTTCCTGTTACTCCCAGGTCGTGATATCCCAAGTCGTCAACCAGGATAAATAAAATATTTGGTTGCGTATTTTCAGGATTCTTCTCCTGGCAGCCAGTCCCAATCATGCCTAATAACACAGAAATTAAACAGATGTATCTCATATTCATTCAATTAAGTTCATTTCTTTATCCAATAAATTTCTATGGACTATAACACCTAGATGGTATTTATCCATAGCCCCTGCAGATTCAAAAGAAGTCTTTGCCCCTGCTTTATCACCCATACCCAGTTTACCTAAGCCTATAAGGTAATTACAGTGGACCTTATTTCTAATTTTAAGATCTTCATCCCAAATCAATAAATCGGGAAGAGATACAGCGAAATAGTCAATTTTAATCTCATCAAAATAGTGGCTCTCACCATAATCAATCAATTTATTAAACAGGCTGAATGCAGCACTTTCATTTCCTAGTTTTAGAAGCGCAAGTCCCTGATAGAATATTTTATCAGGAGACTGATCATTATAGTAAAGGGCAGGACTGGGATCGCTTAAACCTATAGAAGCTTTTTGCCAATATTTGACGGCAATGGTCAATTGCCCAAGCTTTTCATAAGCACAACCCAACCAATAAAAAACATCATTTTCCCGGGCACCATAAAGTTTTCCTTCACCCAGGTTTTTGGGGTACTCCCTTGCTTGCTGAAGGTGTTCAATTGCCGATTCAAATTTGTTGTTGTTGATGTCTGATTTGGCCAATTCAATTCTTGCCATTAAATATTGGCCGGGAACACGGCCCTCTCCCCCTTCCCAAGGATGAAAAATTCTATTCAACATTAAATCAAGTGCTTTTTGATACCGGCCCTCAATATTCAAAAGGGTGAGATATTCCAAAAATACATCATCACGCTCATACACTAAATCCATATTCCCTTCCAAAAATGATTTACGGAATCCAAAAGGTTTATTCAGCTTTTTATAGAGCTGGTCTAACTCCATAAATACCCTGGAATTTTTTTGATCCTTGGAAAATGCGTTTTCCAAAGATCTAAGAGCCTTATCTTTTTGATGAAGTTTGTTGTAGTAAATAAGGGAAAGGTTTCGTAAAACTTTTGGTGAATCAGGATTAAGACGGAGAGAATTTTCAAGACAGTCTTTGGCAAGGCTGAATTGTTTTTTAGCCATCCAAAAATTCCCAAGGTAATATTGGCTGTTATAATCAGATGGGTTTTTAGCAAAAGCTTCTCTAAGAATATCCACCTCCTCAATTCTATTTGGAAAGCAATAGTCTGTAGGCATCTTCGAAGCAATTTTATACCAGTAAAGGGCTTGTTCCCGGTCACCGGTTTTTCCCAAAAAGTACCCCAGGCAATAGTAGACTATGGGGTATCCACTGGATTTTCCTTCCAAATAAACTTTCAAGAGCTTGATAGCTTCTTCATAAAGTCCTGCATACGCATAGTCTAAAGCATATTCCAAATAATTATGGACATAGTCCCTTATCAAAACTTTAAAATCACTTTTATCACTTTCATTATTGGAAAGCAGAAATTTCTCGAATAGTATTCCAAAATTGAATCTGTCAATTGCCAAGGAGTCCTCGATTAAGCTCTTGGCGGCAGATGCCAGTTTAAGTTTTCTGAACAGGGCTACTTTGAGATGCCTTGCTTTGTGGTTGTGCCAATTTCTGATCAGTGACTTGTTTACATGTTCCAGGGCTTTTTGGAAATCATCATCAGCGGTATTGATATAAGCTAAATTTAAATATCCTGCATCCTGCCAAGCTCCATTCCAGCAGGCCTTGTAAAAATATTCATATGCTTTTTCCGATTCTCCTAAAAACTTAAATGCCAAACCCAGGTTGAAGTAAGGCTCTCCATCATAAGGGTTGGGATTGTATTTGGTTAATGATGTAATGGATCTCTCAAAGTATGGGATTGACTTTCTTATCAGCCCGCTCCTCAGATAATAACTTCCTACTGCATTGTTGCACCTGATATCTAAAGGATCTCTTTTTAAACCTTCCCTGTAATAATCCATTGGTTGGTAGGTGGCATGGCGATATTGTTCAATATGGAGACCCGTAAGGAAAAGCTCTTCATTGGTAAGTATTTCCTGAGGAATTTTGGCTGGCTTTGCCGGATCGGGAAGCGGCTCCAACTGATTGGGTTTTTGTTTCCAGGAAACCAGGTTTTTCCCGTCTTTACCAAGAACAGTTACTTCAAGCAATTCAGGATTATCACCGAAAGGTATAGCATATTCAAAGACAGATTCAGGTGAAAGATCACCGGTTTTTGAGAAGAGTATTTCTCCGTTCTTTTTAAGAGTTACTGAAGCTTCATCAAATGACCCGGTAACATATACCAAAACTGTGATCTTATTTTCTGCCTGTATTACATTCACCAAAGCATCTTTTGTAGCATTTTTGACAACTCCCAGTTTTTGATAAGGCATAAAATACTGCTCAAAATTCTTTTCTTCATAGGGCTGCATCCATGAGAAATCCGGTTGATTGTCAGTATAGACTCCACACATCAATTCAATGTATGGCCCATTGCTATCAGTAAGGTTTCTATCCCAGGCGTGACCAAAATCCCCATTTCCCCAGGTCCATTGTTTTTTACCCGGAGAAATATTATGGTCTGCAACATGAAGTAGACCTGCCTCGGTATCATTTTCATAACCGCCTACAAAATCATAAGCTGATTTGATGGCCATATAAGAAGTCGGAACAGGAATGTTTTTATATTTTGAAATATCCACTCCTGCTGAATAGTCAACTTTATAATAAGTCCCCGTTGCAACAGGGAATTTGGACACGTCCCGTTTCCCGTGGTCAAAAACAGCATTGACATCTTCCGGAAAAACTGATTGATAATGGTCGTTTACAGCGACTGCAGGATTGGCCCACCACAGAAAGGTCTGAGGATGTGGAGTCCTGTTAAACAACTTGCCTTTGATTTGTAAATATGCTTTGTCAGGGTATAGGGTTATCCCTGCCATTCCTTTTGTTCTGAACATCCTCTCCACTTCACTGACCCAGACGGTTATACTGCCATCCTCATTCTTTTCAATGGAAAAATCCACCGGATCATAAGTACTGGGTCTATGATGCTGTGGCCAATTGAATTCTATTCCTCCCGAAATCCAAGGCCCCGTAAGTCCAACAAGTGCCGGTTTAATTACTTCATTGTAATATACAAAATGTCTTTGCTTGATTTTATCATAAGCCATTTGGATTCTTCCCCCCAGAGCGGGCAAAACCATTATTTTAAGATAGGTATTTTCAAGAAATACCACTTCCCATTCTTTTTCTACTTTTACATCACTGATTTTTTCAATAACCGGGTGAGGATAAACAGTACCACTACTACCCTGATAAACCCTTTTTTCAAGAAAAATCGGATATTTTTCCGCCTCATAAACTTCATAGGTAGGAATGACAATAGTTTCAATCCATGCTTTAACTGGTTCTTGTCTTTTCATTTTATATCATTTTAAAAACTCAGATTCAATTTCTTCCAGGCTTTTACCTTTTGTTTCCGGTAATCTTTTGAGAATAAAAAAGTAACCTGCCAGGCATATCAGGCCATAGACCCAAAATGTTCCGGATGCATTAAGCCTGCTATTCAGAATAGGAAATGAATAAGTAAGCGCGAATGATGCTATCCAGAGGGTCAATGTAGCCAATGACATCGCCATACCTCTGATCCTGTTGGGGAAAATCTCAGATAGAATTACCCAGGTTACCGGAGCAAGAGTCATTGCGTAGACTGCTATAGCTGCTATCACCAGGAGCAATATGGGTAAACCTGTCCAACCCATATAATAGCTCAATCCCATGACCAAATAGATCCATGTCAAACCCAGTGCTCCAAAAAGCATCAGGCGCTTTCTTCCCCAGGAATCAACAAAACGCATTGCAATGAGAGTAAATAAAAGGTTAACACTGCCGGTAATGATAATATTGAAAAGCATATCACCTACACTGTAGCCTGCTGCGGTAAATATCTCCTCTGCGTAGTTGAATATAACATTGATTCCACACCACTGCTGAAATACCGCCAAAACTATCCCAATCAGCAATATTGGCTTAACCTTTGGGTGAAAAAGCTCTTTTCTATGAACTTTTGTAAGATTATTCTCTAAGCTTCTTTTTATAGAAATCAATTCATTTTCAGCATATTGAAACCCACCGATTTTCTTCAGAATTCTAAAAGCTTCAGTATCCCTGTTTATTTTTATCAAAAATCTAGGGCTTTTGGGCACTGTGAACATCAGGATAAAAAACAATGTGGCGGGAACCAGTTCTGCCCAAAACATCCACCTCCACCCCATCAGGCTGTTCCAGCTGGATTTCATCTGACCAATATCCAAGGAATCCAAAACAGGTTCTGCAATCAAATAATTGGAGATTTGGGCTGCTAATATCCCGAAAACAATGGTTAGTTGATTGATGGAGACGAATCTGCCTCTTAGATGGCCGGGGGCCAGTTCTGCTATATATAAAGGAGATAATGTTGAGGCTATTCCGATACCTACTCCACCTAAAATCCTGTAAAACACAAACCAGGAAAAGTCATCTGTGTACCCACTTCCAAATGCAGAAATGATGAATAAAAAGGCTGCTCCTATGAGAGGGTATTTTCTCCCGAACTTATCGGAGAATAAACCTGCCAGTAACGCTCCCAAAATACATCCGATAAGTGCGCTGCTCATTGCCCAACCCTGAAGGAGTGGCGAGTTTTTCAATCCAAAATAAAGTTCATAAAAAGGTTTAGCCCCTCCTATCACTACCCAATCATATCCAAACAGAAAACCTCCCATGGCAGAGGTAAAAGCCAAAGCCAAAAGATAAATGAGATTGAAGTCTTTTTGCTTAACCTTAATTTCTGACATGCTTCAAGGAGTTTGATTTTGGGTTATGGGTAATAATTCAATGTTAAAGATCTGATCGGCTATTCATATTTTTAGCCAAACAAAATTTTTAATCGTAAAATCTTTTACTTTAAATATTTCATATTGAAAAATTTAATACAAAATAATTTACCATCTATGAATTGACATATTCAAAATTATTGAATTATGAATCTGCCTCAATGGATGAAAATATTATTTATATAGACAATTATGCAATAAGAGAAAGGTAAAAAAGGAGCATTTTCAATGACTCGGATAAAGTTCATATATTCACAGAGACAGTAAAGAGTCAAAATTAAAGTTAGCCACGGACCGTTTAAGAGTTGTCCAAGAAAACAACCAAGATTGAGCCTCAATAAAAAGCAGTAAACCCAAAAATTGAAAATGGACAATAAAAGTTTAATCAAAAAAGGATTCCGGGGGGAGAAAATGAATGTAATCCCCAGAGAAATCTTAAAATCCCATATATCACATGAATTCAATAAAAACCTCTATTTAACAGACGTAGGATATTTTCCACAGGCAAGAAACCACTACAGGAAGAGGCCTCAAGGCTGTAGTGAGTACATATTGATTTATTGTGTAGAGGGGTATGGTACTATCAATATTGAAAAATCGAAACACCAATTAACACCACATTCTTTTTATATTATAAAGGCTGATACTCCCCATTATTATTATGCCGATGAAAAGGAACCTTGGTCAATTTATTGGGTTCATTTTTCGGGAGAGTTTTCAAGTTTATTTTATAAGAAATTCACAGAATTAAACAATGGTTCCCATATCACGATTCCCTTTGAAAGTAATCGGATTGCTGAATTTGAGTATATCATTGATTTAATAAATATGGGGATTTCAAAAGAAGTCTTCGAGTACGTATGCATTTTGCTGTATAAAACTATAGGCTCTTTTTTATATTATTCATTAAGGTCAACAACTAAGGCGGATAACAGCAATGATAAAATGATCGAAGAGATTAAAGCCTATTTGAAAAATAACATTACCGAAAAAATCACCATTTCAAAAATTGCAAGTGAGTTCAATAAATCCAATTCAAGTATTTTCTCTCTGTTTAAACAAAAAACAGGTTACTCGATTATCCACTATTTCAACTTGCTTAAGATTCAGCATGCCTGTGAATTAATCAATCTTAGTTCAATGCCAATGAAAGAAATCTCCTATCTGCTAAATTTCCAAGACCCATTATATTTTTCCAGGCTATTTAAAAAATACATGGGAGTATCTCCAAGTGAATACAGGAAAAAC
>NZ_REBN01000215.1 GCF_007692705.1 Mongoliibacter sp. | reverse complement strand
GATGATTGGCTTTATTTCACATTCATTATCATATCCAATATTGTTTAAAATGTTACCTATTAATCATTTCCCAAATCTATTACCGCTATCCCGACAAATATTACCCCGACATAATATAGCATATATATATCTTATAACCAAATTAAATTTGTTTAAAAAAATTTGTTCAGAATTTTATTGTTATAAATAAAAGATTACTACTAAATATTTTATCGAATAAAAATTATACAATTTAAAACAATCTTAATTTGAGAAAGTATATGATAAATTAAATAAAAAAAATCCGGCACCATAGTGCCGGATTTTAGGTTAAAAATGGTTGATAAATATCCCCAAAAATAATACCTGATTATCACCCCGATTTCCAAGTATTGGAACTAATTATAAAAGTAGCAAAGACATTCGTGAAAAAATAGTAAAAATGCGAAATACACATTTTTTATTTTGAAATACTTTTATTTAGCATTGAATCGTCAATGCTAGGGTTTTTGAAATATTTACCGGGAGACATTCCTGTAAAATCCTTAAAATCTTTAATTAAGTGGGATTGATCGGTATAACCGTATTTTTCAACCCAATCACAAGAGTCTTTTAATGAGGACTCAGAAAACTGCTTGATGAGTGCATTGAATCTGATAACTCTACTGTAGGTTTTTGGAGTCAAACCAACATATTTTTTAAACTTTAATTCCAATGTTCTTGTGCTGACACCCGCCAAATCAGCCAATTCCTGTACTGTACTCTTACCTTGATGTTTTAAAAGATATTCAATGGTGCTGCTCAAAGGAAATTCATAATCCTGGTTTCCTTTTGCTTCGAAGCCATGAAACAAAACTTGCTCTAAACAAATAAGGTTATCTTCAATTGGGTCGCCTTGGTTGAACTCAAAGTTCCGAAAAATTTCGTTGAGTGAATCCAGAGGAATTATACTATCTGTCACCAAAGAAGCATCTCCTTTTAAAAATGAATATAAACCTAAGGGAGTAAATACCACAAAAATCAACTGTACATGACCTTCCACCATCACTTTACCATAACTGGTCATTTGTCCATAAAGAACCGGTATTATGGGTTCTAATTTAGAAAGACAATTATTCTTTAATTTCCTACCCTTAACTGCACATTTGAAGTCAGAATTAAGTGGGATTCCTAAGCTACCTGTCCCTTTAACAGTAAAAAGAATTTCTTTTCTATATTTGACAAAATCATTCCAGTATACATATCCTACTATGTGTTGGCTCAATTTTCTATGGGGAGGAAAAAACTTAAAATCCATAATTTTTTTGCAGAACCTGACCCAATACTAGTCTTAACCTAAACCTAGAAATGGATCCTGAACATTAAATTGATCTTTTTCTGGTAGTTCTTTTAATTTCAAGAAATACCTGCAAAGTTCTTGTTCAATTATTTTTACTCCATCTGTCGTATTCTGACAAAACCTAAGCTTCCTTTTGACAATAAGATTAAAAATAGGAACTCCCAATTTACTTAAAGGAAAGAAGTCACTGGGAAAGCTAATCCTTGCACCATTGGAAAGGTATTGTAAACCAGTGTGTGTAAGAACTATAAATATCAAACATACTCTCCCCTTAACCATAAATGAGGCTTTCTTCCCTACATTATTGAAAATAAAAATTTTATCAAAGCTTGTAAACTCTAAATCTTCACTTTCTTCCTGACCAAATGAAAAAGCAAATGGTTTTCCGATACCAATCCCCAAAGATACTCCACTTTCAAAAATCATAACTTCGTCTCCGTTATCATTATTTTTATCAACCAAAAAATAACCTGAAACATACTCTGATAATGCTTCCGATGGTAAAAGGACTTCGAAACCCATAATTATTTTCTATTTGTTTTAAATATGTGATGTTTTTAATAAAAATAACTCAATAAATTAATGCATTCTCTAAACTAATACGTGTCATATAAACTTTAATGCTTTTAATATACAGCTTTTTTTCTTTCATGAAATTATTTTACTCAAACATTTTTGTAAATATTTCACGAGAGCTCAGGATGGATATTAAATTTTTTATCATATCCCCTCAAAATATTTTGTTACTCTAGGTTTCATTTTTATTTGAAAAATAAAAAAAGCATTACAGGAATGGCCTCAACCATTACCAAAATGCTTCCTATTGTTATAAATTCTTGGCCAGTCTTACAGACATTATTTGGTTGACAACTTTACCAATTAACTAGCACATCAGAGAACTAATCAATGTTAAGCTTTTACCTTAAAGTCCAAAATTGTTTCTATTTCCTATCAAAATAAAAAAAGGAGGTATAAACCTCCTTTTCTTATTAAAATTTAATAAATTTTATTTGGTAAGCTTCTCTGTTTCAGTCTTTGCTTTCTTTGCAAGTTTGTCAACTTCTTCGCTTACATCAGCTACTTTTTTTGACAAACCGTCAAAAAATCCATTCATTTTACCTGAAAGATCGTCAAGGTATTCGTTACCCTTCTTACCAAGTTTTTTTCTTGTATTTTCTCCTTTGTCAGGAGCTACCAATATACCGATTTGTACACCTACTGCTGCACCCAATAAAGCGCCTAAAAGAAATTTTGTAGAACTCATAAAGATTAAGTTTTAGTTATAAATAAAATTTGGTGTTGTATGACTTATTTCAATCATATATTATTTTAAGAAACAACAACCATACCATAGTAACGGTTCTGCCATGCTGACAGTTTTATTTAATGGTACTTTTGACTACTACAGTTCTAACAGGATAAATAGGGTCATTACTAAAAATAGTGATATGTTTATGATCAATCCCCTTTCTACCTTTGGTGTCAAAAGTAAATCGCAACTCTGTTTTCTGCCCAGGCCCTATTTCATCTGCACCCAACAAAACCTCCACACAATCGCAATTGGTGGCTATTTTCCTAATTTGAAGCATTTCTTCACCCATATTGGTAATGACAATATCTCTGGATACTTTCCTATTAGCAGCAACATCCCTGAGATCGATATCGATTTCAGATAGCCCTAATCGGGGCACAACTTTCTCCATACTTTTAGGAACAGGCTGAAAAAATTCATAAACAACAGCCGTTAATTTCATCTCAATTTCATTTTCATTCTGAAGTTGTAGGGAAACATTTTCCTCAAAATATCCCAAATCTGCCTTTTTATCACCATCATAACTGAGAAGTAACAAACCTCTTTGTCCAGGTAAAATGGATTCCGGTTCCAGAGCAACGTAAAGATGTTCTGGCAAATCTTTCTGTTCACTTTTGAGTTTTAAAGTATCATTTCCAAAGTTGTAAACTTCTACATGCTTCAATTTGGGTTCATTTGTGAAAACTTCACCCATATTTATTGCAGAAAGCCTAAAACCCAAATCACCTATTCTATGCTTGTAAGCCAATTGAATATTATCAGGAACAGGAATATTGATTCCTTCTAAAATAAGGGTATCACCGTAAATATCCTGGTTTGTTCTAACAATGATTTGTTTTGCAAAAGCTCCACCCCTGTGGTCAGGATTAAATTTAACTTTCAATGAACCAATTTTATCCTGAAACAAGGTATCTCTAGAAAAGGATACAGCTGTACAGCCACACTCCGCATAAACATCCGTGATCCATATAGTGTCCTGGTTGAGATTGACTCCAAAAAATTCAGCTTCTACTTCCCCTCTTTCCTCCAAAACTGCTCCTATATTGACATTGCGCTGTTCCCATGTCAGCACTTTTCTGTCAATGGTTTGTGCCTCAAGGCTTAAGGAAATAAATACAAAAAGGGCACATAGGGTGCCTGAAATCAAACTCTTCTTCATATGGGCAAATAACGTGAAAATTCGATCGAATTGTACCTTGATTTATTTAATTTGCGCCAAATTATATAAAAATGGCAAGAGTACTTACTGGAATACAAAGTTCAGGCATACCTCATTTGGGAAATATTTTGGGTGCAATAGTGCCTGCGATAGAATTGACCAAAAAGGACAATAATGAATCCTTTATTTTCATTGCAGATATGCATTCTTTGACAACTATTAAAGACGGTGAATTAAGGAGGGAAAATACCAAAGCAGTAGCCGCAGCTTGGCTGGCCTTCGGCTTGGATATAGAAAAAACTGTTTTCTACAGACAATCCATGATTCCTGAAGTAACTGAACTCACTTGGTACCTGAGTTGCTTCACTCCTTTCCCCATGCTTGCCAATGCACATAGTTTCAAAGACAAATCAGACAGACTTGCGGATGTGAATGCGGGACTGTTTTCTTATCCTGTCCTGATGGCAGCCGATATCCTTCTTTACTCCGCCGATATTGTTCCTGTGGGTAAGGATCAATTACAGCATTTGGAGATAACTAGGGATATTGCTTCTACATTCAACCACAGGGTATCTGAGGAAATATTGACAATTCCAGAAGCTAGAATTTCTGAAAATGTCATGATCATTCCCGGTACGGACGGACAGAAAATGAGTAAATCTTATGGAAACTTTATTGATATTTTCCTTCCGGAAAAACAACTCAAAAAAAATATCAATAGTATCATTACCGACAGTACTCCTTTGGAAGAACCTAAAAACCCTGATAGCTGTAACGTTTTCAAATTATATTCTCTGGTAGCATCAGCTTCCGAAACTGCGTCACTAAGAGAAAAATACTTGGGAGGCAATTTTGGGTATGGGCACGCCAAAAAGGAATTTTTAACCTTGATTTTGGAAAAATATAAGGAAGAAAGAAGACTATTTGACTACTTCATGAATCACCCTGAAGAGCTGGAAAAAAAGCTTCAAGAGGGAGAAACGAGAGCTCGGGAGGTAGCAAAAGATATCCTCTCAAAAGTACGGAATGCGTTGGGATTTTGATTTCTATATCTAAACCCTTGTAAGCTGATAGTTTCACGCAAGGAACACTAGTGTATTTACGCAACATACGCAAGGGAGGGGACACTTGAGTGAGTAGCTTTATAATTATTAGGCGTTCATCGTGTGAAACTTATAACTGACTTTAACAAAGGGCAACTTCATACCCACTGTCAATAAGTTTTTTGTGCATCAGAATAAAAAGAAAATGAGATCTATTTCTAGGGTTAGGGTAAAAAATATCCTAATATCAATCAAATATCCCTAAATATCTCCTCAATGTATAATTTCATGTGAATCCCCGTATTGAAGTGGGTACACTATTTTTACCGAGCCACCCAAAGGTCCTTCATTGATTTCCCGTTGATTCTCAGGACAAATCTCGTAGGGTTTGGAACGATAACCAATCGGACGTCCATTTTATCAAATTCTTCCGACTCAATGGGAACTCCCTCATTTCCCTTGACCTCGTAGGTAACTTTACCTGAAGCGTCTGGCATCATTGGATGATAGGCGTTGGCTAAATATGCAGAAGGCAATAAGACTTCATTATCAGATTGTAGTTTTTCATAAATCTTTTCCAAAGCAGCTTCCAGTTCGTCTCCATATTCTTCATTGAAATCATCCTCTAAATCGTGCAGCTCTTCTTCAAGATCGTCATAGGCCTCGTCTGCATATGAGAGGTGGCTAAGTTCAATTCTTTTTTCTACAATAAGGGAAAGGTCCTCGTCCAGTTTGTTGAAATCCATCGTGATTTTTTGGTTAAAACACGAAGATATTGAATCTCTAAAGGGTTTCCAAAAAAGTACGGCTTACCTATTGGATAGGATTAGTTCAGAAACTTCTGCCGGAACATTATACATTACAAATTTTTCATTTCCATCAACCTCAATACTTAACTCTTCTTTCGTATCTCCATGGGATAGCACTACATTGTTCCAATCTGATGGAATGATTGTTTTTAAAGAAAGCTTCTGATCATACCAAAAGCTATCCAATTCAGAACTTAAAGAGATTTTTAATGACTCATTATCTAATGCGGAGCTTACCTTTGTATGCATTCTTTGCCTTATGTATTTGGTCACTTCCGCAAATGTCCCCACCCAAATACCATCCTTTTCTGCTATGTATTGAAAATAAGATCGAATGGTTTTTTCAGGAATAGCTTCCCATCCAATACCTTCAATACCATGAAAGACTAAAACCAACCAGGTATCCTCTCTTGTTAAAATATCATCCACCCAGGAACGCATCAATTCGTGAGAGGTGCCTGATAAGGGTCCGCGCTGCCATTGTACATATTCCTTATTATAGTCAAATGTTGGGTCAAATTTTCCTGACCGGTTTATTTCTTCCAAAAAAGACTCTGGCATTCTATTTCTGGTGGCAGGGAACATCTCTAAAGCATACTCCATAACCCGCTCGTCTTCTGTACCAAATGGGCATTCCGCTGAAAACAAAAATTCTTTTCCCAATTGTACCTCTAGTTCATCTCTGCATTTTTCCAATTCATAAAGAAGGTTGGCTTCATCAAGGACTGCCAATCTTGGATGCGAGATGGTATGCACACCAAATTCATGTCCATTTTCAGCATAAGTCCTAATTTCATCCCAATCTATCATAGGTCCGTCAATGATTTGGGGAGATACCAAGTTTTTTACGCCCATACTTACCGCTTGCCCAAATCCTTCATCTATCAATTGGTAAGCCATGGATTTCCTTCCTTGTTCATAAGCTGCCCCTGCCCTATCATGAAATGAAACCGCTTCAGGCATATCCAGAAATCTGATCAAGGATGCCCTTTCAAAAATATTGCTTTCATCAGTTGGTATTTCCTTGGACTCTTCTAAAATTTCAGCAGCTTCTCTACCGAAAAACTGGGCTCTATGCTGCGAAGATGGAATTTCTCCTGTATTGATATAGAAAGTTCCTCTCATTTCCAGGGATTCCATGATCGGTAATGCCACGTGAAATTGATTCAGTGTTCCATCATCATAAGTGAGGGATACAGCTGCTTTTTTCCCTTCTGGCCATTTCAATATTTCAGTTTCCCCAACCTGTTGTGCGTGTACAAAAACAGGGGAAATAAATAAGATGATAATCAATAAACCTTTCATATTTACCAATTAACCTTGTTTTTCACACTTAAACACTAACTTTTTGATAATTGGAGGGTTTAGCTCTAAATTCCACCAGTTATTTTATTCAAACATGCAAAATTTTAAAAACCACGCGCGATATTACCCCCTTCACCATTTTATTGTCACCCCACTTACATTAATTTATTTTATTTGGTCAATAGTAAATGTAACCTCTGCCTGGGGGACTGACTCCCTCAATAGTGGGTTCTATAATCTATTGGGCGCTTCAATCTTGTTGATCCTTCCAATTTTGGCAAGGATTTATGCGCTAAAAAACCAGGATAGAATTATAAGGATGGAAATGAGGCAACGCTATTTTGAACTTACAGGTGAGTCATTTTCAGGAAAAGAGAAAAAACTCAGACTTTCCCAAATCATCGCACTGAGATTTGCATCAGACCCTGAGTTGGTTGTATTAATTGATAAAGCTATAAGCGGGGGAATGCGTTCTAAAGAAATCAAACAAGAAATTCAAAACTGGCAGGAGGACAAAAAACGTGTTTAAAAAAATATTCACCATTTTACTGATCATGTTCATTTGCGGCTTTTCACAAGCCCAAGATGGAATAGAGGAAATCGCTGAAAAACTGGCTCAAGAACAATTGGATGCCTATAACAATAGGGATATTGATGCTTTTTTAGCGCCTTATGCAGAAAACGTAAAGATCTTTAATTTTCCAAACGATCTTCAATACGAAGGAAAGGATAACATGAGAGAAAGGTATAAAAACATGTTTGCTAACAGTCCAGATCTCCATTGTAAACTGGTCAACAGGATGGTAATGGGTAATACAGTAATTGATCAAGAAGAAGTCGTAAGAAGAAAGGGCGACTCTAAAATTCATGCCATCGCCATTTACAAAATCAAAAATGATAAAATCGCAGAGGTATATTTTATCAGCAAATAAAAAATATTATTCCTAAGCTATAAAGAGGAGTATATTGATCTAGGAACAATATATCCTCTAACTCTTCCAAAAACTTCTATTTTACAAACTAAAAAAAATGCGCTTTGAGTAATACTTTTCAGACCTTATCCCGAGTGGGAAAATTCATGTAATTTTGTTTTTTTTTCAATGGGTAAAACCTGTATTTTCACCGGAATTGAAGTTTTAAAAATGAAGAAAATATTCTTATTACTATTGGTTTCCTTTTTCTGCCTTGAACTTAGCGCTCAGGAAACTAAATTTTCGCTCGGTGGTGGATATGCATTTGGAAAAGGACAGCAATCCAAAGAAAGGGGGACCGGTTACAGGGTCAATGGAACCTATGAAGTCCATCCATACAGATCTATGTTAGCCCATGGTTTCACGCTCTCATATATCTCTACAGAAGCAGAATTTATGCGCAATGAGAATGATTTTTTACAGGAAATCACCCATATCCCTTTCACTTATAATCCAAAGCTGATGTTCAGTGAAGAAGACTCCAAAGCCTACCTGAAAGGGGCCTTGGGTTTACAATACTCTATGTCCAATGTTACCGGTCCTTCATCAGTCCGCAAAGAAAATGATTTTGGATTTTATGGCGGATTGGCGGGAGGAATAGAGCTGGCGATTTCGTACTTTGCGTTTGTCAATATGGAATATGAAGTCGGATACATTTCCAACGGTTTTTTGGACAATGGTTTTATTCATAGTGCTCAGATTGGATTAGGGATTAAGTTTTGACCGCAAATCAATAAGCCTATAGAAATGAACTGTAATTAGATTGAAGTCGTTAAATTTGCAATTGACTTTAAAGGATATGAAAAAAATCATTCTCTTAGTATTTATTACCCTGCTGAACATCAATTTGTCTCAAGCTCAAGATAAAATCAACTGGTTGACTTTTGATGAAGCAGCTACACTTACCGAGTCAAATCCAAAAATGATTTTGGTAGATGTATACACAGATTGGTGTGGGTGGTGCAAAAAAATGGATAAAGAAACTTTTACTGACCCCAAAGTCATAGATTATATCAACAGCAACTTTTATCCAGTAAAAATGAACGCTGAAGATACCAAGAGGTCATTCGAATTCAAAGGAAAAGAATATACAGAAGCCACCATGGCCAAAGCAATGAGGGTCAACTCCTTTCCAAATTTTGTCATCATGGATGCTACCATGGAAAATATCACGCAGCTACCCGGATACAGACAGCCTGATCCTTTTTTGAAAGGTTTGAGTAGCTTGGTAGACAAATTCAGTAAGTAAGATGGCTTTTTCAATTCACGAAAAAGAAGATACTATAATTGCTTTGGCAACTCCCCAGGGAGTTGGAGCTATAGCGGTGATCAGGCTATCCGGAAAGGAAGCCATTAAGGTCACAAATGAAGTCTTCAAAGGTAAAGACCTGGAAAAACAGGATTCACATACCATACATTTTGGCACCATCAGAGATGGAGAAAAGATTATAGATGAGGTCTTGGTATCTCTATTTGTAGCTCCAAAATCTTTCACAAAAGAAAATGTTGTAGAAATTTCCACACATGGTTCCTCTTACATCGTGAATCAGGTTGTTAAGCTCTTTATCCGCAAAGGAGTAAGGCCGGCAAAACCGGGTGAGTTTACGCAAAGGGCTTTCTTAAACGGCCAGTTTGACTTAGCTCAGGCAGAAGCAGTTGCAGACCTGATCCACTCAGATTCCGAGGCTTCCCATCAGGCTGCTTTAAATCAGATGCGCGGTGGATTCAGCGGAGAAATTTCCAAACTCAGGGCAGAACTGATCCACTTTGCTTCCATGATAGAATTGGAGCTGGATTTCACTGAAGAAGATGTAGAGTTTGCCAGCAGGGATGATTTGAGGATATTGGTAGAAAAACTTCTTCGAGTAGTGGAGCAGCTGATCAGCAGTTTTGATCTGGGTAATGTCATCAAAAACGGAGTACCTACAGTTATCGCTGGCAAACCCAATGCAGGCAAATCTACCTTACTCAATGCCCTTCTGAATGAAGAAAAAGCCATTGTTTCCGAGATTGCCGGTACTACCCGGGATTTTATAGAAGATGAAATCAATATAGGCGGGGTGATATTTAGATTTATTGATACTGCCGGGCTGAGGGAAACCACCGATACCATAGAAGCGATTGGCGTAAGCCGCACACAGGAAAAAATGAAAACTGCTTCTTTGATCCTTTATCTTTTCGATTTGTCCGATACAGATATGGTTGAGATCAACAGGGACATCAATAAGCTTGAAAATCTGGGTGTACCTTTTGTCAAAGTAGCCAATAAAATAGATAAGGCTGATCCTGAATTTGTAAAGGAATTGAAAGCCAAATATCCTGATACCATTTTTATTTCTGCAGGACAAAAAGAAAACCTGGAAGACCTTAGAACAAGGGTCTTGGAATTGGTCAACCTGGATAAATTCAGAACTGGAAATACCATAGTCACCAATATCCGCCACTACGACTCTTTGGTCAAAACCAGACAGTCCCTACTCGATGTGCTGGAAGGTTTGGACAATGAAATCACCAATGACTTCCTAGCTATGGATATCCGCCGATCGCTACACTATCTTGGTGAGATTACGGGCGAGATCACGACGGATGATTTGTTGGCGAATATTTTTAGTAAGTTTTGTATCGGAAAGTAGGCCAATGCCCTTTCTTCCTCTAATCATTTTGAAATACAAGTCCCTTTTTCAGGAAAGAATTTTTCCAATTACCAAACCTATGCTCTGGGATGAATTAAACTATTTTTGTTCCTGATTATCCGTAATCATATCAGTATAACCTATTCAAAAGAATTAACTTATGATATGAAACCAATATGAATATCCAATATCAATTGATATCTAATAGCTAAAAAGCCTTTGCCTAATTGATTTGTGGTTTAATCCCGGATAATCATATTTTTGTTTTAGTAGACCTGCTAATCTTAAACTGCCTAAGCACTTAATTTAAATTTTTCAGCAATAGGTAACAACATTGAGGTTTTTAGTATCTGGTAAAAACAAAAGCTAGGTGCCATGAAAAATCCATACTTTCCCCAAATCAAGTTTTACCTTTTGATAATTCTAATTTCACTTTCATCAGGTATTTGCACTTCTGAGGAAGAAGAAATCAATCCTGAAATACCAGTTGCTTCAGAAATTGAAATGCAATTTCCTAAATCAGAATTGACAGTTGGTGAAACCCTTATTATTGAAGCACTTGTGAAAGACACTAACGGAAATGTGATGAGCAATCAGGCTTTAACTTGGAGTTCTTCAAACCCTGAGGTAATAGACATTGATTCAAGTGGACTGGCAGAGGCAAAAAGTCCAGGAACCTCAATTATCGAAGTCACGAATAGAACAGGTATTAAAGCAACTCACGAATTTACTGTTATGGAGTCTGAGGAAGAAAACCTAACACAGGAACCTCATAGCTTCGATATAAGCCCAACACAAATCAACATAGAGGTGGGCCAAAGCGTCCAAATTGAAATGGTTATTTTCGATATTGATGGTGTTGAAATAGAAAACCCTGAAATATTGTTTAAATCCTTGGATGAGCAAATATGTATCGTAAATGAAGAAGGTTTGGTAGAAGGTTTGCGACCTGGAAGCACCAAAATACATATAGAGGTTTCGAATAAGTTTTCTGAAATACCAGTGACTGTGTCATCCGAAGAGCTTGTCATTTCAAAAATTGAAATCAGCCCCCAAAACATTTCAGCAGAAAGAGGAGAGCAAGTTCAGTTTTCAGCTAAGGCTTATGATCAATTCGATCAAGAAATACCTGATATTTCTTTTGATTGGAGCAGCAGCAATGCTTGTATTGTTTCGATTGAAGAAACGGGACTTGCTGCGGCTTATACTCCTGGAAATGCCAGAATAACAGCTACTGTTGGAGACATTTCTGGAAGAAGCACTATTTCAGTTTTAAAGTCTGAAACGTTGGAAGCTGATACTTTTGATGGAAAATGGAGTATCTGCCTAGAAGAAAACGGCGATCAATTTGGAGTGGTAGAATTAGAGTTTGAAAGCACCAATAATATTACAAGAATGTATACAGGAAATGTAACACTGAACGATGGGTCATCATTTGTTGTGAGAGGGAATGAATCTATATCAGGTAGGTCTATTGCGATAAACTGGAGTGAGTTTATACAAGTGTCAGAAAGGACTTCTAGTATTACGAGTGGTACTTTTATTGATCAGTTTGCCATCAAAGCGAGACTCCTTGACGGCAGAACCCTTATAGTAAGTGATGTCAGGTTATCTAGAATCGAAGAATGAAAATAACGAAACCCGGATAAATGGTAATCATATATCCGGGTTTATTGTATTTATTAGAAAATCCTCAATTTCTACTTTTCTTTTTGAATCATATCACTGAAAAATCTTTCAACAATATTTTCTTTCTCTTTTTTCAAAAACTCAAGATAAGCCTTTGGAAGAGGCATGTGTTTTTTACCCTTGAGCCACACTAAAAACCATTTTGTTGTAATAGGTAAACCAGGGACTGGTATAATTTTAAGCTGATTGGTCAAAAGTTCATTTTTAATACCAATTAAGGGCATGATTGAATAACCTAAACCAGCCAGCACCGCCTGTTTGACTGCCTCATTTGAGGTGAGTTCCATTTTCTTTTGGTAAGAAATTTTGCTCCCCTCAATAAACCGCTCCATGGTATGTCTGGTTCCTGAACCATTTTCTCTGAAAATCAAAGGCAATTCTTTGAATATCTCATCAGGATCAGCCGATTCTGCAATTTTTGACTGAGCATTTCCAACCAAGTAGAGGTTATTGTCCAATAATTCCATGAACTCCAAATTAACCCCTTTAGGCAAGATAGAGATCAATGCAAAATCGACTTCATTGTTTTCCAGGCTCTCCAAAACTTTATTTTTATTGGTCACATCCATGTTTAGCTCTACACTTGTATACCTGTTCAGGAAATCTCCTAAAAAATACGGCATAACATACTTACCTGTTGATACCACAGCGATTTTCAGCCTCCCTGTAAGCTCTCCTTTATATGCCAAGGTCTTACTGTCAATAGCTTGTACCTGTGTGAGAATATATTCTGCCAATTCAGCGATCTCAAAGCCAAATTCGGTGACATGGATTTTACGCCCCAAAACTTCTGTCAAGGGAATGTCAAACTGATCCTGGAAATTCCTTAACTGGATAGAGACCGCAGGCTGTGTAAGGTGCAGCTCCTCCGCTGCCTTGGTAATAGATCCTGTTTCTACTACTTTTTGAAAAACCTGCAATTGATGAAGCGTATAATGCATAACTATTTTTAATGATTATAATAATAAAGTTAAATAAAAATTAATAAATATTTCCTAACACTTTTGCGCTTTGAAAGGTAGGGTACCTTCCCTTCTTTCTGATATACTTATAGATAAAATGAATACTAACATGGAAAAAACTATTGATTTTAAACTTATTGACGGAGAATTCAATCAAAAGGATGCAAAAGAAGTCCTTGTGCAATTGATCAATGACAAGATCAATTTTCATGTCAGAAGAAATTTTAGTTCAAAAATCAGATTTGGCTATGCTGATGAAAACTCCGAAAAAAGAATCACTGCTCTCAATGCCGATCTAAAAAATATCATTAGCTTTTTTCAACAAGAAGAAAAAATTGGACAAACCTTCAGCATACAGGCTAAAATTGAAGTGATCTGTCATGAAGAAGAAAAACCAGGCATTGATATCTAAAACTTTCAATAATTTTATAAATAATGAATTTTAGTCTTCTCATTGAAAACCTTACCAATCCCGCTTTACTGTTTTTTGTATTAGGTTTGGTTGCCGTTTTATGTAAAAGCGATCTGGAAATACCTTCCAACTCATCTAAATTCATTTCCCTTTATTTACTTTTTTCCATTGGCTTCAAAGGAGGTCAGGAATTGGCCCATGAAACCATGAATATGGAAATTGCCTGGACAATCCTGTTCGGACTTGGAGTAGCCACTATAATCCCTATTTATACATTCTTTATACTGAAGAGGAAACTGAGTATTTATGATGCCGGGGCAGTGGCAGCAGCATACGGCTCTATCAGTGCGGTTACTTTCGTTACTGCTGTGACTTATCTGGAAATGCAGCAATTGGTGCTTCACGGACATATGGTGGCCATAATGGCCTTGATGGAGGCACCTGCCATCGTTGTGGGGCTCCTATTGATATCATCTTTTGATAAAATGGGTGTTAACGCCGAAAAGGTCAAGAAAAGAACTGTTGTCAAACATTCCTTTACCAATGGCAGTGTAATGTTGATCTTGGGAAGTCTTGTCATTGGACTACTCGCTTCCGACGCCCAGGCTGAAGGTATCAAGCCATTCACCAACGATATATTCAAAGGTTTTTTAGCAATTTTCCTTCTTGACATGGGAATAGTAAGTGGCAAAAAACTAGGTTCATTCTTTTCCTATGGCTGGTTCCCTACCATTTTTGCAATCTTCATCCCTCTATTCAACGGAAGTGTGGTCGCATTGATAAGCTCTATGGTAACAGATGATGTTTCCAATCGATTTATGTTGGCAATCCTAGCAGCAAGTGCATCCTACATTGCTGTACCTGCAGCAATGAAAATGACCGTACCTCAAGCTAATCCCGGTTTATTCCTTCCTATGGCATTGGCAGTCACGTTTCCGGTAAACATTACTATTGGCATGCCCCTTTACTATTTACTGGCGTCTTACTTTTAATAAATACTTTATTTCTGCTATAACAATACATTAGTCCAATTTATACAAAACAGGAAATCAAAAATTATCTGAATGGTATAATTATATGGATACCTCTTGCAACTAAATAGCCTGTTACTTTTAAAAGTTTTCTATTTTTTTTACTTTGATACGCTAGTTACATATTTAAAATCAAGAGGATTTGAAGAATTTTAATCTTATTCTTTATTGCCTTTTGCTTTTCGGCTTAATGCTTACTTTTTATGCCTGTAAAAGCATGGAGTCTTTCATGAAGGAAATAGAAAGAGCAAATCGTCCTGCGGAAAATACCGAAAGAACTACAGGAAATGGTAATTCAAGTTCACGAAATACCGGCAATCCCTCAGTTTCATTAAACCCTACACCTCCCCCTGTGGATCCCCATTCAACAGGAGAAGTTGAATTCCTTACTGAAATTATTCCTTTGATCAATGATGAAAGAAAGGTAGGCAAAACCTGTGGAAACGAAATTTTTGAGCCTGCTAATGAATTGGCTTGGGACAAAGATCTGGCAGAGGCAGCTTTAGAGCATGCTGCTGATCTCACCTTTCACCGAGGAATGCAGGGACATAGGGGTTCAGACAGCACAAGAGTCATTCAGCGAATTAGAAGACATTCTACAGATTTCAGCAATTTTGCGGAGAACGTTGTTTTAGGAAACCTTTCTGCAGAGAACTCATTTAGGGTCTTTTTAAATAGCCCTGGACATTGTAGAAATATCATGAATTATGTTTATACCCATGTTGGCGCTGCAAAACACTATAATCCAGAAACTGGGAGAACTGCCACAGTATATAAATTCGGTAGAAAAAGAGGAATTGATATTGGACCCAAGAGAGAAAGGAAATTTGTTGATACCATACAAGAAGACGGATGAATATTTTTTTTTTATAGCCCAATTGTTTTTGAAAGCATTTCAAAAACAATATTGACAGTTATTTTTTAAATTTTATCCATCTGCTTTCATCAAACAAACTATTATTGTTTTATTTAAAGTAAAATTCAAATACCAACCCAAAGCATCAAAATTTTGAAAATTTTAACAATAGACATTGGCGGAACCAATATCAAAGCAAAATTAGAAGGACCAATAGAAAGAAGGAAGTTTCCTTCAGGCCAGGAAATGACTCCTGATAAAATGGTAGAGGGAGTAAAAGAAATGACTGCCGATTGGGAATATGATGTAATTTCAATCGGTTTTCCCGGCATCATTAAGAAAGGGAATATCATTACAGAACCCAAAAACCTTGGAGATGGGTGGATTGGGTTTGACTTTGAAAAGGCTTTCGGGAAACCTATTAAATTGATGAATGATGCTGCGATGCAGGCACTTGGTTCATATCAGGGTGGAGTATTATTGTTTTTAGGCTTAGGAACCGGTTTGGGTTCCGCAATTGTCACAGATGGCAAAGTATTACCTATGGAGCTGGCACACCTCTCCTACCGCAAGGGTACTTTTGAGGATTACTTAGGATTCCGGGGTTATGAAACCCGAGGTCAGGAAAAGTGGCAGGAACATGTTTTTACAGTAGTTGAGAGATTTCAGGCAGCCTTTCTGCCTGATGATATTGTTTTGGGTGGCGGTAAGTCAAAGCTATTGACTGAAGTTCCGAAAGGCTGTCGCCTAGGAAATAACCAACTTGCATATGAAGGTGGATTTAGGATGTGGAAATAAAAAATCCAAGCAGATTACTTTCCGCTTGGATTTTTATACTTTTTAACTTTTAAGCCTATTAATAGGCATTGTCATTTTCAAATATAATGCTGTATATGGTCAGAAAGATAA
>NZ_REBN01000187.1 GCF_007692705.1 Mongoliibacter sp. | reverse complement strand
AAGGGAAACTTGAATTTTGACAATGTGATCCATGAATGGGGAATGGGTGACCCTATCCATTCAAATGGTTCCGCCTATGGAGACCTGAATAATGACGGGGCTTTGGATCTCGTTGTCAACAATGTGAATAATGAGGTTTTGATCTATAAAAACAGGAGTCTGGAGTTTTTTCCTGAAAATAATTTCCTAAAAATAGCCTTGGAGGGGAAAGATGCCAATACTGCGGCTATAGGTACCCAGGTAAAGCTGCTTTCGGGAGATAAGCTTTTTTACATGGAACAGATGCCCAACAGGGGATTTCAGTCCTCAGTTGACCCAAGACTCAATTTTGGTCTTGGGGAGCTAGAGAATATTGACGAAATCCATGTGCGCTGGCCGGATGGTAAAATCAATATCCTAAAAGATATCAGCAGCAATCAGACACTTACCCTGAAGTGGGAAGAAGCAGTCGATGCTCCGGAAGATTTCAAGTTTTTTATGGAACCTTCAGATCAGCTTTTTTCAAAAGTTGAATCCACCTCTGTTTTGGACTATACCCATAGGGAAAATCAGGCGGTGGACTTTGATCGTGATAGATTGACTTACCACATGCTCTCAACAGAAGGCCCCAAAGCCGTATGGGGAGATGTCAACGGAAATGGTTTGCAGGATGTGTACCTGGGTGGTGCCAAAGGGTTTCCCGGGCAGCTGTTCATTCAGACTTCAGAAGGCAGATTCAGGTTGTCGCCTCAGGAAACGTTCAGGAGTGACAGGCTCTCAGAGGATACCAATGGGGTGTTTTTTGATGCCAATGGTAATGGGTATTTGGACCTGTTTGTTACTTCAGGAGGAAATGAATCAGGTTTTGGTGCTATGGACCTAGCGGACAGGCTTTATGTAAATGATGGAAGAGGCAATTTTTCCAAATCAGAAAACAGTGGCTTGGAAAACTTTAGAATCAGCAGCAAGGTGGTCAAAGTAATGGATATCGACGGAGATGGGGATCTGGATCTTTTTATAGGAGCAAGGGTGATTCCTTTCCTCTATGGGGTCAATGCAAACAGCATGATCTTGATCAATGATGGGAAGGGTAAGTTTTCTGATGGAACAGAAAAATTCGCTCCTGAACTCAAAGAAATAGGAATGGTGACAGATGCTGTATTGACAGATTATGATGGGGATGGTACTGAAGACCTGATATTGGTAGGAGAGTGGATGGCCCCTACCATCTTACGCAATACAGGTGGTAAACTTGAGAAGCTTGAAGCACCAGAACTTGATGCCTACAAAGGTTGGTATCAGACTATAGCTGTAGGGGACTTTGATGGGGATGGAATCCCTGATTTTGTATTGGGGAATCATGGCCTGAACAGCAGGTTCAAGCCTACTTTGGAAAGTCCTATCAGGATGTTTGTCAATGATTTTGATCAGAATGGCAGTGTTGAGCATCTCTTTGTTCAAAAAGATGGAGGAAGGCATATTCCTTTCACCTTGAAACATCAGTTGGAAATGCAGGTACCTTCAATTAAAAAGAGATTTCTTAAATACAGTACTTATAATAATAAGTACATGGAGGATATTTTCACGCCCCAAGAGTTGAGAAATGCTGTTATGCAGGAGCTTAATTTTAGGGAGTCAGCAGTGATGATGAATTTGGGTGAAGGTAATTTTGAAATCAAAGTGCTTCCAAGAATGGCACAGAGATCATGGATTTACAGCATCCTGGTGACTGACTTGAATGGAGATGGAATTGAAGACCTGATTCTCGCTGGAAATTTGAAAGGAGCCAAACCCGAGGTAGGGCAGTACGATGCCAGTTATGGAGAAGTGCTCATTGGAAATGGTGATGGAACCTTTGAATACCTGCCTAATAGAGAGCATGGTTTACAGTTGCACGGCGATATCAGAGATTTGCACTTGGTCAAAAAGGGAGATGATAAGCTATTGATGGTGGTCAAAAATAATGATGCAGTTGAGTTTTGGTCTTTCTAGACTTTTGAAATTCAGCATTTATAAAAATGGAAATGAGGAAGTTTGGAATAAGGTGTTTTTTGATTTTAATAGCTTGCTTTGCCTGTGCTCCTGATTCAGGGGAAGACAACCTTTTTGAGCTGCTTTCATCGGATGATACTGGAATTGATTTCCGTAACGACCTTACCTCTTCTGATAGCCTAAACATCATAGAATACCTCTATTTCTACAATGGTGGTGGCGTGGCCTTGGGTGATGTGAACAACGATGGGCTCGTCGATATTTACTTTACTTCCAATCAGGGAGAAAATAAACTTTACCTGAATAAAGGTGATTTACAGTTTGAGGACATTACAGCCAAAGCCGGAGTAGATGGGGGAGGAGGTTGGTCCACAGGAGTGACCATGGCGGATGTCAACGGTGACGGATTATTGGATATTTACGTCTGCCAGGTAGGAGACTACAAAGGCCTTCAAGGCAAAAATAGGCTTTACATTAATAATGGGGATTTGACTTTCAGCGAGAAAGCTGCTGAATACGGGATTGACTTTGAGGGTTTTTCGACGCATGCTGTATTTTTTGACTATGACCAGGATGGAGATTTAGACTTGTATTTATTGAACCACTCCATCAAAAAACCGGAAGTTTTTTCTCATGCAGATACCAAGTTTACTTCACAAGATGAAAAAGGAGGGGATAAGCTGTTTAGAAGCCGGGTAGCACAGGGTGAGGAAATTATGGAAGATGTGACTTTGGAAGCAGGAATACTTTCCAGCAGTTTGGGTTTTGGTCTTGGAGTAGGGATAGCAGACGTGAATCAGGATGGTTGGCTTGATATCTATGTTTCCAATGACTTTACGGAGGACGATTACCTATACATCAATCAGGGTGATGGGACTTTTGTGGAGTCTCTGCAGGAATATATAGCCCATACCAGCAGATACAGTATGGGAAATGACCTGGCAGATATCAATCAGGATGGTTTGCCGGATATTTTCACTACCGATATGCTACCTGAAGATCCTGAAATTTGGATGAAGTCAGTAGGAGAAGACAAGCAGGAAGTATTTGATGTAAAGAAGAGATTGGGCTATGGTGATCAATATGTCAGAAACCACCTGCAACTGAACAGAGGGAATGGCAAGTTCTCTGACATAGCGCTTTTGACGAATACATTTGCTACCGATTGGAGTTGGTCACCTTTGATTTTTGATATGGACAATGATGGCTTGGTGGATATTCATGTGACCAATGGCATTGTCAAACGGCCCAATGATTTGGATTTTATACAGTATAGCCAAGAGCCAAGTCCTGGACTTTCTGAAAAAGAAATTCAACAAAAACAAGTTGATATGCTGCCCAGCATGAAGTTGCCAAATTACACTTTCCGTCAAAAAGCCCATCTGGACTTTGAAAATATTTCTGATTCATGGGGTTTGGCACATGCCTCTTACTCAAACGGATCGGCTTATGCTGATCTGGATAATGATGGCGATTTGGATTTGGTGATCAACAACTTGGACCAAGAGGCTTTTATCTACAAGAATCTCAGCACTGAAAAATCCGAAAACCGATATTTTCAAGTTGAGCTAAAAGGTGATCAGAAAAACACTTTTGGCATAGGCGCTCAGGTATGGGTTTTTGCAGGAGATAAGGTATGGCAACAGACCTTGAGCACGTCCCGTGGATTTCAATCAGGTGGGTCTACCCTATTGACTTTTGGATTGGGTCAGCTTGAAAAAATAGACTCTGTACTTGTCAGCTGGTCAGCGAAAAAGACTGAGAACTTTGGTTCTTTTTCCACCGCAAGCAAAGAGGTTATGGAAAAAGGAAAGGGGCAGACTACCATTCTACCTAAAAAATCAATATCCAAATCAGTATTGTCCAAAGCAGATGTTTTACTCGACTGGAAGCACGAGGAAAACACCGAATTCGATGAATTTCGAAGGGAGTATCTAATGCCTAGGAGATACGGTACGGAAGGTCCTGCCTTGGCAGTGGGAGACATGAATGGGGATGGCTTGGATGATATCTTTCTGGGGGGTGCCAAGGGACAAGCCGCTTCTGTATATTTTCAGCAAACTGACGGCAGTTTTAAAAAGAGAGAAAACCCCTTCTTTGAGCAATTGAAGACAGCAGAAGATGTAGTGGCGGTTTTGGCGGACCTGAATGGGGATGGTTTTCCTGACCTTTATATAGGGAGTGGAGGCAATGAGTATAAGAGCGGAGAAATCTTCAATTTTGACCGGGTATTTCTCAATGATGGGCAAGGTAATTTTACTTTTTCCATGAATTCCTTACCTCCAATAGGAGAAAACACCTCAAGTGTTGCTGTGCATGATGTCAATGGGGATGGTTTTCCGGATCTTTTTGTGACTTCCTCTGTGGTTACAGGAAGCTACGGACTGAGTCCAAAATCCTATTTATTGCTCAATGATGGCAAAGGGAGATTCAGAGAAATGACAGCGGAATATTTTGGGGATGATTTCACTGCCGGGATGTTGCAACAGGCTATTTGGGCAGACCTGACCCGAAATGGTAAAAAGGAGTTGGTTTTGGTTGGGGAATGGAGCCCAATCAGGGTTTTTGAGCAGGATGATAAAGGGAAGTTTAAAGAGATATGGGAAGAAGAGCTTTCTACCTCCGCAGGATGGTATACTGCCTCTATGATATGGGAAGAAGGAGATCAGCTTTCGGTACTATTGGGTAATCTTGGACTGAACAGTAAATTGAAAGCAAGTTCCGAGAAGCCTGTATGGCTTTACCTTAAAGATTTTGATAATAACGGGCAGCTTGATCCACTTATTTTTCATTACATGGGTTCTTATTTGGTACCATTTGCCAGCAGAGATGACCTGATCCGACAAATTCCAGAAATCAAACGGAAGCATACAGACTATCTTAATTACAGTAAATTAAAGTCACCGGAAGGCCTCTACGACAATCAGACCCTTCAGGGAGCCGATACATTACCATTTTACAACCAGCGCTCAGGAAGCATTGTAATAGGCCCAAAAGGATCAATGGATTTTGAGGCATTTCCGATTGAGGCACAGTTCAGTCCTATCAGGGATTTTGTAAGATTTACCAATTCACAGGGCAGAGAATTTTTATTGGCTGTTGGGAATTTTTATGGGTTCAGGAATGATTTGGGCAAAGCTGCAGCACAGCCAATGACCTTGATGGAAAAATCAGAAAATGGTTGGAGCAGTATGCCACTTTCCATTATTGGTTCTGAATATTGGGGTCAATACAGGGCTATTGAGAAAATATCATTGAATGGAGCGCCTTATCTCATTGCTGTCAGGAATGATGATCGTCCGGTATTTTTCAAAATCCACTGATATTATTTCCTGTCCAAAATCATTGAATTGTGCCTGATTTCTCTTGGTCATAATTCAAAATAATCATTAGCTTTGATTTCCCAGTAGATTCAAATTCCATTCCTTTTGACTGAGTAATAGGGATTTGTTAACTTTGAAGTATAATATTAGAAATAGAATGAAAAGAGTGTTGAAACAAATATTCCTGGCTGCAGTGATTGGTGTGATAATGATGGCCTGCCAGGAGAATGGTGATTACGAAGATGTCATCACAGATGGAGCATATCAGACCGCAGCCCAAATCCGTTTAACCAATGTGATTATTCACGATATCTTTTCACCTCCTGTTGCAAGTAGGATTTATGCCTACCCATCAATTGCTGCTTATGAGGTGGCCGTATTGGCAGATCCGAAATACAAAAGTTTGATGGGACAACTCAACGGCTTTGAGAAAGCAGAGTTTGAGTTTGAGGAGGATGTTTATTTGCCCTTGGCTTCATTGGCTGCTTATTACAAAGTAGCGACGGCGATGATTTTTTCGGAAGACATGATGACTAGTCACAGGGATAAGGCTTATGAAGAAATCAGGAAAAAGGGTGTGCCTAAGAAAGTTTTTCAGAAATCTGTGGCTTTCGGTGAGCAGGTTGCAGATCATGTGATAGCCTATTCTAAAAAAGACAATTACCATGAGAGCCGTTCTTTTGAGAAATATACAGTCAGGAATGATCCCAATACTTGGCAGCCAACTCCTCCCGCGTATGGAGAAGGTATTGAGCCCCATTGGAATAAAATCAGGCCGTTTGTATTGGATTCAGCTGCACAATATAAGTCTGTGCCCCCCACTGAATTTTCTACAGACCCCAATTCAGAATTCTTTAAGGAAGCTGAAGAGGTTTTTAAAGTAGTCAAAGACCTAACCGAAGAGCAAAGTGATATCGCATATTTCTGGGATTGCAATCCCTATAAGGTCAATGTCAAAGGCCATGTGATGTTTGCTGAGAAAAAAATTACACCAGGTGGACACTGGATGGGAATTGCGGCAATTTCCTCTAAAACAGCTGGTCATGACTGGAAGGGAGCCGCTGAGACTTTGGCTATGACCGGTGTGGCTCTTTTTGATGGGTTTATTGCCTGTTGGGATGAAAAGTACAGGTCGATTTTGATTCGACCTGAAACCTACATCAATAAGTATATAGATGAGGATTGGTTGCCTGTATTGCAGACGCCGCCTTTTCCGGAATATACCTCTGGACACAGTGTGATATCCAATGCAGCAGCTGAAACACTTACAGAACTACTTGGGGAACCATTTCACTTTGTAGATTCTACAGAAGTAGCTTATGGACTTCCGATCAGGGAATTTAATTCCTTCAGGGAGGCTGCTGATGAAGCTGCAATCAGCAGGCTTTATGGTGGCATTCATTATATGCCTGCAATTGTTCATGGTGCTTCCAAAGGGAAAGAGGTAGGTCATCATTTGCTTGGCAGAATAAGTACCCGAACTGAGAATCTAGCCGAGAATTAAATTATTGTAAGGCTCAAATTTTAAGGGCCACAAAGACGCAAAGGCACTAAGTAGACAGAATTTGTCAAGCTTGGTGCTTTTGCTTTTTCAGTTATAGATTTCCCATGAATAGACCAGTCAGCTTTTCGAAAGCTGATAATTTTTTATTTGAAAAACATTTGCCACGAATGCACGAATAAATACTAATCTCTTCAAGAAAGAATATAATCATCGCTGCCGTTGGCGTCTAAACATCAGTTGAAAAGCCGTGCGTGAAGACACGCACGGCGGCCTCAGCTACCTTAGGTTTGATCAGTGGTTGACAAAAAAAGAAATCCATAAAAGGCGCAGATAGACATCGATGGGATTTTCTTTGGTTTTGACCGATAAATTTTAAGCAGAAAACCGTGGGGATTGTGTTTTTTATTATTTTAGGTGGTAAAAAATACACCTATGTTTTCAAGCACTGTTTTTCTTTGGCAGCTTATTAATTTTCTCCTCCTTATTGGCCTGGTTTACCTGATTTTTAGATTGGTAAACACGTTCTTCAAAAGGAGTTGATTTATTTATTTGAATGAAAAGCTTAATTTTGACGGCGAAACAAATAGCTGTTATGGAATTACTTTTAAAATACTTTCCCAACCTCAGTGCTGAGCAAATCGAAAAATTTGAAAAACTGGGCGGCATGTATGCCGACTGGAATGAAAAAATCAATGTCATTAGTAGAAAGGATGTAGAACATTTCTATGAAAGACATGTTCTGCACTCACTGGGTATTGCCAAAGTAATTGAGTTTGAGCCGGGCACCAAGATTTTGGACTTAGGTACTGGAGGTGGCTTCCCGGGGATTCCTTTGGCAATTATGTTTCCAGAATGCCATTTTCACTTGGTGGATTCCATAGGCAAAAAAATTACTGTGGTAAAGGATGTTGCAAAGCAATTGAAATTAAGTAATGTGGAAGCCCAACAGGCTAGGGCTGAAACACTGGTCAGACGCTATGACTTTGTAATCAGTCGAGCCGTGACCCGTTTCACCAATTTCATTCCGTGGGTAAAAGGCAAATTCCGAAAAGAGGACATCAATGAAATGCAAAATGGTCTGCTACTATTGAAAGGTGGAGACGTAGATCAGGAAATGGAAGAAAGGAATGTAGGCTATATCACTTACCACCTGGAGGATTATTTCAAAGAAGACTTTTTTGAAACCAAAAAGGTGGTTTATGTTCCTTGGGAGGGAAAGCGTTGAATTAATGATTTTTAATTTTTGGCCATGCTAGTTTTGGTTTTTTGAATTTTTCAGTCTTTTGATTCGTTTTTATTGTAAATTGAAAAATGTAAAGGCTGCATTAGAAATTGGTTTATAAGCTTGATTTGTGAAAAAAGTGACAAATAATCTTAAAAATGAAAGAAATGAAAACAGCACTTCAAATTGATTTGACTTTTGACCAGGTTTTGTCAATAGTCAAACAGCTATCAAAGGAGGAAAAGTTAAAGCTTTCAAAAGAACTGGAAAAGGAGGTGATTGATAGCAGGCTTTCGCGTCTTATGGATACTTTTAAAACTGATGAATTGGATTTAAAAACGTTATCTGAAGAAGTAGAAATCGTAAGACAGCAGTTTTATGATAAAAAATCAAATTAAAGTCATATTTGACACCAACATTTGGATAAGTTTTTTAATTGGCAAACGACTAGCTCAAATTAAAAAATATATAGTCGATGGAAAGATTAAGATTGTAGTTTGTGAGCAGCTGCTTAAGGAAATTGAAACAGTAACAAGCAGACAAAAACTTAAAAAATATTTTCCACCCGAAAGTGTAAAGGAATTGATTGATCTTCTTGAAGCTATAGGAGAAAACGTTGAAATCAGCTCAAAATATTTTGTTAGCAGAGATCCAAAAAATGATTTTCTTTTTGATCTGATTGATTTTTCAAAAGCGGATTTTTTAGTGACAGGGGACAAGGATTTATTAGAACTGAACCCTTTTAAAACAGCCCAAATAATTACACCGAAAGTGTTTGAGGAGCTAATAAAAGGGTTAATTTGATATTTTCATCTATATCAATTCCAGTATCCAACTTTCTAAAGGTTTTAAGTCAACCCGCACTCTGGCTGTTCTGTTTTCTACTATGAGAGTAGGATTTGCATTTCCATACAAGCGCTCCTCCAGTGGATATTCTCCATCCCGTAAAGCCCACTTACTGATCAGATCCTTGGGAAGTTGCAGCTCAAAGCCAAAGGAGTCTTCCGCATCAAAATTACTGATAATGATAAGTCGTTGACCATTTCCCCACCTGGCAAAGGAAAAAACCCTGTCATTATACCACTCTGTATTTTGCCTGTTGTAGGAATGAATTTCTGTATACTCTCCCGATAGTGCAGGACTGTATAAGGTGAAATTCAGCAAATTTTTATAAAATTCTCTCAGCTCTTTTTCTTTAGGAGAGAGCTTCCCTCCGTCAAACTTACCTTCGTTTACCCACCTTTGGTGATGAGGAACTCCAATATAATCGAAAATTGAAGTGCGGCTGGGCTTTCCGAATCCTGCATCTTCAGCACCTGGTTCACCTACTTCCTGTCCGAAATAAATCATCATAGGGCCGGCATCAATGGTAGCGGAAACAACTGCTGCAGGTTTGCCCTTTTCGGCATTTCCTGCAAATTCAGGACTCGCAATACGTTGCTCATCATGGTTTTCCAGAAAATGCAGCATGTTTTTGTTGATATCTGAAAGTCCGCTTTGAATCGGAATCAAATTATCGGTTGATCCTTTGCCCTGCATGATATTTTTGAGGGTGTCATAGAGCTCCACCTTGTCATAGAGGTAGTCCATTTTCCCCAAATGGATATAATCTCTGTAGGCTTTAGGATTGTATATTTCTGCCAAAAGGAAGGCTTCCGGATTTTCCGTTTTGATAGCAGAGTTCATGTAAGACCAGAATTCCACCGGAACCATTTCTGCCATGTCAAACCTGAATCCATCAACTCCTTTTTTGGTCCAAAAAAGCGCAATGTCCCTGAATTTTTTCCAAGAGGAGGGTACATCTTTATCTTTCCAAAACTCATGATGGGCACGATAATCCTTGTCTGCATAGTCTTCAGGTAACGCTGGAAAGTCTTTACTGCCATCCGGCTTTACTCCATAATTTACTTTTACAGTCTCATACCAGTCATGGAAATTAGGCTGGGCTTCCCGACTGCCATTACCAGTCCATTTGGCAGGAGACTCCTCAAATTCACCATCTGCTAAAGGATTATCTTCTCCCCCAAGGGGTTTATAGCCATCCAAAGGATCAGGAACATGAAAGTCCTTACCCGGAATATAATAGAAATTGTTGTGTTTCTTGTATTCAACGGAAGTGTCGTCGTCAGCGCCAAAATCACTAACCCCATTAGGGTTGTTTTTTCCTTCATATTTTCTTGCCACATGGTTGGGTACAATGTCTATGATGACTTTCATGCCATGCTTATGGGTACGTCCAATCAGCGCTTCAAATTCCTCCATTCTTTTGGATGGATCCTCTGCCAAATCAGGATTGACCTGATAATAGTCTTTGACTGCATAAGGTGATCCTGCTCTTCCTTTGACTACATCTGGATCATCTAGAGAAATTCCATAGGCAGTATAATCTCTGATAACAGCATGATGAGGAACTCCTGTATACCAGATATGGCTTACTCCAAAGTTCTTGATTTCTTCCAGTGCTTTATCCGTGAAATCATTGAACTTACCTACACCATTTTCCTCAATAGTGCCCCAAGCTTTGTTTGTGCTATTGGTATTGCCAAATAATCTGGTGAAAACCTGATATACTACTACTTTATGTTGCTCTTGCATGGATAAATCTTCAAGGTTCTGTTCAGTTTCTCTTTGGCATGCGAAGGCTATCAATGAAGCCAAAGCCAGGGTTATAAAAGTATTCAGCCTTTTTCTCATAAAGCTAAAGTACAGATTTCAACTTGTTGTTGGGTATGTTTATCTCTTAAAAATCCTTCAAAATTTATGCAAACGTTTGACTTTTAGGATGGGGGTCAAAGCTCTTGATTTTTAAATTCTACCAATTCAAATGGCTCGATCTGTACTATGAGCACTTTCCATAGATATCAAACGTGTTTTAGGAGTCTCATGAATTCACTTGTGTTTTCTTTCCTATCCATACCAGCAAAAGTGACAATCCAGAGAATACACCAAAGAGCATCACAAAATTGATCATCAATTGAGTCAATCCTATTTCGGGAAGGTTGACAAAAGGGTAGGGATAAAACCCCGAAACCAAACCATGCGACATGGCCCAGATAAAATATAAAAGCGGATAGATCAGCCAATAGCTTACCTGATTCCATTTAACCAGCTCTTTTTTCTCATACCTAAACCAGAAATAAAGTACCAGCAATGGGTTGACCGAGTGTAATAACTCATCTGTTACCATTGCCAAGCCCTGCGGGTCCCAGATCGGACGCAAAATGAACTGATAAACCAATCCCACCACCAAAATGTAGGCTGCGATGGCTGTTAGTGTACCGGGGTTGTCCCAAAACCCATCTCTTTGATGTTCTTTTTTGCTGGCTTGAATGGTAAAATAAACCGCCACCAGAGTATTGGTCAGGATCGTGAAAAAGCTGAAAAACCGGATGGTAGTTTCAAATATGCCAACAACCCTGTTTCCCATCATCAAATAGTATTGCAGGATGACAGCTAGCCAAACAACAATACCGAAAATAAGTGCAAGTTTATTTTTCATGAAAATTCTTCGAAGCTCTCAAATTCAAGTTAAACACCAACAATTTAAGCTTGAAATTCCAAATTTGGAATTCAAATCTTTGTGATTTCCTCTAATTTATTTGGCAAAGTGAAAGTTTAATGAATTTTGAGTAGATCTTTATTTCCAAAGAAAATGTTCTAAACCTAAATATATCTCACCAATATTTTAGTCCAATAGCCTATATACAAATACAGTACTCCTTTTGATCAGATCAGGGAACTCCTTCATATTGATAGTCTCTGCTGGTGAATGCGCCCCAGTCCCTGAAGCTCCGATGCCATCAATACAATCCAAATATTCACCTATATAGGATATGTCACCACCACCCCGAGACCCAGGGTCTCCAGCTTCTACTTTTCCAAACCCCATTGCCTGACTTACTTCACTGAGTTTTTCTACTAAAGCATAATTTCCCTGAGTTGGGACCATGGAAGGAATACCATCCTGAAAAGTGATTTCCGCTTTGGTTTGGTTTAGATTTTCAGCAACAATCTTTCTCATTTTTTCTCTGGCGGCTTCTTTCTGTTCTTCGCCTAAGAACCTTAGGTCCCCAGTCACTAAAGCTTCTCTGGCCACAATATTGGTCTTGCCTAAAGCTTCTCCTTCACCCGTGTCTGCGTTATATTTGATATCAGAACCTCCAATGATCTGTCCGGGGTTAAATGTGAGATACTGCTCTCCCAGAAGTTCTTCCCTGAAGCTGTTCAGGATTCTAGCAGCTTCATAAATGGCTCCAAAACCTGCATGCTCCTTAAACACTCCGGAGGAATGTACCTGCTTGCCTTCGGTTTTCAAAACCCAAGTAGAAGCACCTCTTCTTGCGACTGTGGCGATATTAAAGCCCTGAGCAGTTTCGTAACCCAAGGCATAATCGTGCTGCTTGGCTCTTTCTATAAAATCAGCCCTGCTTACATGGGATGGATGCCCTGCATTTTCTTCGTCTCCGTTGAAATATACCGTAATGGTTCTGTCTTCTAATAAACCCATCTCATGAAGCGCTTTGAGTGTTGCAAAAATCATCACATTACCACCCTTCATGTCATTTACACCCTGTCCTTTGGCTGTTTGCTCATCTACCATGGTAAACGGATAGAAGGGCATGTCTTTCTCAAAAACGGTATCCAAATGCCCGATGAAAAACAACTTTTTTCCGGTGTTGCCTGTGCGGCTTGCTACAAAATGTCCAGCCCTCTTAAGAGAATCCGGCAGTTGTATCCATTCTGTTTTAAAGCCAATTTTAGCGAATTCTCTTTCGAATACTCGTCCAACCTCTCTAACACCTTCTAAATTAAGCGTTCCGGAGTTGATATTGACGGTTTCTTCCAACAAAGCAACTGTCTCTGAATAGTTTTTATCTATTAGGTCAACCAGTTGTTTTTCTGTATTGCTTAGTTCCTGCGCATAAGAAAAATTCCATAACAGAATAAGGAGAAAGGATGAAAGGAATAATTTTCGCATCATATTTGTAAAGATTTATTGAGAATTTGAAAGAAAAACAGCTTATTGTTTCCGGATTACATTGCGATTACTGAAACATCACAAGCTATTCAAAGTTAAAAGTAATTGGGATATTCAAAGTGAATTTCTCAATGAAAGGTGAAAAATTGTAAATTCGTAGCCACTAAATTTATTCTTACCCATTAAAATATACTTATGCAAAATTTATTAAGAAGATTTCCGGCACTTGAAAGACTAGCAAGTTTACTATTTCAACAATATGAATTGAAACCCATCAGGGTAACTAATTCCAAGCGTAGTCATTTGCCGGGAGATAATTACTAATAAGCTTCCAAGAAAATAATTCAAGGCAGAATTCTAAGTGAATAAGCATGTTTGATTGCTTTTGAATTTTGCCGGGAACCAAAGTACAGATAGACTTATGCAAAGCATCTTTTTTGGCTTCCCAAATTCCTTACAGGCATTTTTATATTGCCTTATTTCCTGAATCTCATTTAGAATTCAGGATCTCAAAATGAGACTCAATTGACCTAAAAATTAAATTAGGTTGATCTCCGAATGCAATTGATTTCTTAATTATGGTTTGAAAATGGGTAAAATTCAGTTTGAATGTCTTTAAAAAGGGCTTTTGATTTGCTCAGTTTTCAGGACCGCTAAAAGATTGTACTTATGCAAAAACTCGTGAATTGTTTATCTCTTTGTCTGTTACTGGTTTTGATAGTTTCCTGTGGAGGAAATCTAAATACCATTGAGGTAGAAACTCCAGAACTGGACATGGTTGCTGAAGGACCATTGTTTGAAGGTTCTAATACTGCTACAGCTACCTGGGAATTTGATCTGTCAAGTTTATTGGGAGACCAAGGCAATAAAGTGTCCAAAGCCAAAGTTACCGCGATTGAAATCCGCCTAGTGCCTGAGGAAGACCTTCCCAGCTTAGAAAAAATGGTTTTTGAGGTTACCTCACAAAGTACTTCAATGACAAGAGTGGGGCTTTATAATAGCGAATTGGACTCAGATGAGGTCATGGAATTATCTGTCGCCGGAAAACAAGAAAATCTCGCTTCTGCCTTTCAAGATGGGAGGATGACCTTTGTTGGTGATTTTGATTTATTGGAAGAAGAGTATTGGGACAATGTGGCTTTCAAAGTAAAAGTGAAATTCGAGCTTGGAATAAAATAGCAATAATTTAAACTCAAAATAAACTCAAAATAATATGAAAAAGATAATCTTATCATTAGCATTTCTTTCCGTTTGCGCCTTTGCATTTGCCCAGGAGGCAGATGACCTTGTAGGTGTATGGGAACCTGGACATGGTAAAGCAAAGGTGAAAATCGATAATATCGATGGGAAATATTATGGACGTATTGTGTGGTTGAAAGAACCGAATGATCCCGAAACAGGCGAACCTAAACTAGATCGTAATAATCCTGATGAGAGTATGAGAAATGTGCCTCTAAGAGGCTATAGAATGCTTAAGGATTTTGAATATAAAGGTAAAGGTGTGTGGGAAGAAGGTACCATATATGATCCTGAAACCGGAAATACTTACAGCAGTGTGATCACCATGAAGGATGAGAACACCTTGGACATTAGAGGATATGTAGGTGTCAAAACTTTTGGTAGATCAGATACCTGGAGAAGACTGAAAGTGAAATAAGCCAGGTAAGTATGAAGAAAAACTATCTTTTCCTATTGATGGCATTAATGCTGTCAATAGGGATAACCCCCCTTATAGCCCAAGAGGAAGAAGAGGAAGACTGGGATATGTATGACGACTTGGAGTTGGTTGATGATTCTAAAGTCAAAAGGTTCGCTAAGCCTACAATTGTGGGTTTAAGCCCCACTAGGTTTTTGAGCATTTCCTATGACCAACAATTGGGATACGATATGAATTTATCTTCAGCCAGATTTCCAGCAAGTGGAAATTCAGGATGGGGAGTTGACGAAAATGCTCCTATTTCGGAAACTGGCCGTGTGAATTTCACAGGTGGATTAAGGTTTAATTCCAACATTCCTGTCATTTCAAAAAGCAATTTGGTTTGGCAAAGTGGATTAAACTATATGCGGGTAGGCTACAATATAGGAGGTGTGGAAGAACCGGGTGATGCATCCGGACTGACTAGGATATTGGATGAAAGAGGCTTAAACAACTTGAATTGGACCAACACATTCTTTGTACCCATCTCGGAAGAGAACTTCTTTATTTTCCAAGGTTCATTGGATATGAGTGGTGACTATGGGTTCTCATTGCAGCCATTTAATACCGTGAGGTGGAGTTTGGCTGCAGTATATGCCAAACGTGTCAGTGAAAGAAAAAGATGGGGACTGGGTTTGGCGCGAACTTACAGAGTTGGAAACCTTAACTATGTGCCTGTAATCATGTATGATGTGACGAGTGCTGACAGAAAATGGGGCACTGAAATCCTTTTTCCGGCAAGGGCTCATGGAAGGTACAATTTCAGCAAAAGCGCTTTACTCTTGTTTGGGTATGAATTGGAAGGACAGAGTTACAGAATCAATGAATTTTCTGTAGCGAATAACAGCTATGAAATCCGAAGAGGAGAGTTAAGGCCTAGAATAGAGCTTCAAAAGCAGCTTTCAGGCCCATTTTGGATGCATTTTCAGGCAGGCTATAGGATTGACTGGACCTTTAATGCAGATGAACTGGAAGGAAGTCGCGAGTTTTTTAGAGGCTTTTTCGGTACCCAGGAATATGGAATGGTCAACAATTTGAGCAATACAGTCTATTTTAACTTAGGGATTAGTTTCGTTACTTTGTAAGCGAATTAATCGTTTCATAAACCTTTTTGCAGGCTTTGTTTAGTCTTAAATCGGACTAAGACAATATTTGCAAAAAGGTTTATTTATTTTGAAAGTTTTAGTTTTATTTTAAGGTGTTTCTTTTGTTATTTGTTAAAAAATCAAAAAGAAATCTATGAAAAATCAAACTTACTTTTTCCAAATTATAGCCTTTGGGCTGTTGATGGTTCTTTTTTCCTGTGGGGAAAAGGATGAACCACAGGTTTCCCCTATTGTAGGAATCTGGAATTATAGCGCATTCAGTTTCGATATGTCCATCAATGGTCAGCCACTGGAGCAGTTTTTACAAGCTGTAGGAGCCAGTGCACAAGAAGCACAGGAAGCCGCAAATGAAATCAGAAATGATATATTCAGTTCTGAGGATTTTGAAGGAACAGAGCTTCAATTTAATGCTGATGGCACTTACGAGATCAGGCAAGACGGTAATTTTGATGAATCAGGAACTTATGAATTGCTCAATGGAGAAACCCTGTTAAGGCTAACTTCTGAGGAAGAAGTGACTGATTTTGAAGTAAAACAACTTACAGCCAATAGTCTAACAATTTTATTGGAAGAAGAAGAAAGTGATGACTTTTTTGGGATAGGTTTGCCTGTATTGGTAAAGCTGGAACTTGAGTTGAGTTTTGTCAAGTAAGAAACTAGAAGCGAGAGACGAGGAGCGAGAAGCAAG
>NZ_REBN01000115.1 GCF_007692705.1 Mongoliibacter sp. | reverse complement strand
ATGCTCTGAACCAACTGAGCTAAACTCCCATTATAAATTTTAACCTTGATTCGGAAACCCGACTCTTCCGATCGTAATCGGAATGCTCTGAACCAACTAAGCTAAACTCCCATTATAAATTTAGGAATTCTAAGAAAGAAGTGGGAGTTGAGGGATTCGAACCCCCGACCCTCTGCTTGTAAGGCAGATGCTCTGAACCAACTGAGCTAAACTCCCAATTAAAATCTCCATTTCCTTTCCAAATGGATTGCAAATGTAGAGGTTATTTTTTTTGATACAAATTTGAATCTTAAAAAATAACCTCTGAGAATTTCAATCTTCTGAAAATGAACCTGATATTTTTTTTATATATCAAATTTTATTCCCTGAGCCAAAGGCAAAGCAGTACTGTAATTGATGGTATTTGTTTGTCTTCGCATATACGCTTTCCAAGAATCTGATCCCGACTCACGTCCTCCTCCAGTCTCTTTTTCACCACCAAAAGCTCCGCCTATTTCAGCTCCTGAAGTACCGATATTTACATTGGCAATACCACAGTCTGAACCTGCAGCAGATAGGAATATCTCTGCCTCTCTCATATTCAAAGTCATGATCGCAGAAGAAAGTCCCTGCGGAACAGAATTTTGAATCATGATTGCCTCTTCGAGAGTCTCATATTTTATCAAGTAAAGAATTGGAGCAAAAGTTTCTTCTTGAACTGTCTTATAATGATTCTCTGCTTCAATAATACAAGGCTTTACATAGCAACCCGACTCATATCCTTCCCCGTCTAATACTCCCCCATCAACCAGGACTTTGCCACCTTCAGCCTTCACATTTTCGATGGCGTCAAGATACATTTGCACAGCATCCTTATCGATAAGTGGCCCCACATGGTTTTTTTCATTCAGTGGATTACCGATCACAAGTTTACCGTAAGCACTTTTCAACCTTTCTTTAACAGTATCAAAAATAGATTCGTGCACTATAAGCCTTCTGGTAGAAGTACAGCGTTGACCTGCAGTACCCACTGCACCAAACAAAGCACCCCTGATAGCGATATCCATATCGGCATTCTCTGTAATTATGATGGCATTATTCCCTCCTAATTCAAGTAATGACCTTCCCAATCTTGCAGCAACTGCTTGGCCAACAATTTTACCCATTCTCGTAGAACCGGTTGCTGACACCAACGGCACGCGGGTATCTTTGCTTAAATACTCCCCTACTTTATAATCCCCATTGACCAAAGATGATATACCTTCTGGCAAATTATTTTCTTTCAATACACCTGAAATAATATGTTGACAGGCAATAGCAGACATAGGGGATTTCTCAGACGGTTTCCACACACTTACATTCCCACATACCAAAGCTATCATACTGTTCCATGACCATACCGCTACAGGAAAATTGAATGCCGAAATGATACCTACAATTCCCAAAGGATGCCATTGTTCGTACATTCTATGTGAAGGCCTCTCAGAATGCATGGTAAGTCCATAAAGTTGCCTGGATAAGCCTACTGCAAAATCACAGATGTCTATCATTTCCTGCACTTCCCCTAAGCCTTCCTGGTATGATTTTCCCATTTCATAAGATACCAGCTTTCCCAAGTCTTCTTTGTGCTCTCTCAATGCATTTCCAATCTGTCTTACAACCTCACCACGCAAAGGAGCAGGCTTTTTACGCCACTCTTTAAAAGCTTCCTCTGCTTTTTTTATCACTTTTTCGTACTCAGCTTTACCTGTCACCTGAACCTTTCCTATCAACTCCCCGTCTGCAGGGGAATTCGAAGCTATAGAAGATTCTCCACTATCCAGCCATTGGCTTCCAGTAGATGTTCCTAAATTTGAAGCCTGGATACCTAATCTTTTCAATGCTTCCAGAATACCGAATTTATCAGACATAAATATTTGGGTTTTATTTTGTGAAACTGTAAATCTAACAATATCTAAAAAAGGATGACATGAAGTCAAAAGATAAAACAGCTTAAAATGGAAAACTTTATTTCCCTAACAATATTTTAGGGTTCGCATATTCCAAATATGGCTTTAATTTTTTCCCTGGTTGAAAACGGTAAATAAAATTAACCCTATAATTGCCCGTCATAATTCTTAGGCTTGTATCACCAATATCCAAAAGCCCAATATTATTATGCACATAATTGGTATTGATAGACCATCTAGCAGAGTTGTAACCTACAAATCCACGGAGAAAATAGTTATAATTAAAGCCCCAATTCAAATCAGATTGATTGTTATTTTCAAAGGAAGTGTATCCGAAATTATAATTTACTGATGCCACTCCTGTAAAGAAAAAATGTTTGAAAAATACTAAAGTACCTGCATAACCTACATTCGGTCCCAACTGAAAATAGCTGATAAAAGGACGCCCCGTAAGAATTGGGATATCTTCAAACATCAAATCTTCTTCACCGCGCTGAATCACTCTACCGCCGTACATTTCAAAACCAGCCAAAAAACTGCCCGCAGATTTTTTTTGCCATGCACTTTGATGAAAAGCTGCGTTTAAGGATAAGTTTTTCCCATTTAACAATCGCTGTACATTGGCACCAATCTTACGCAATCTAAGATCCGGAGCTAGGAAATTCTCATCCTCCCCCATCTGATTGGTTAAAGTACCTCCATCGACTCTATACCCAGTGTAAAACTGACCAAAAAGATCAATGATCCAATTATCTGGATACAGGTGAGCTTGTAAATCCAAATATGTGGTCCTGACGTCTTGCCTTCCCGGATTCATAAAACCAAAGCCCAAAGCAAGGTTCAGCGTAAAATTGTTATAAGTGGCTCCAACCCCGAGATTAAGGGTGGAATTAGGCTCAAATAAACGTGTATGACCATCACTTACCCTCAATGATGTATATTTTCTGGAGGTATAAAGACGGGTGGTCAACAATTCAGGAAATTCCTCATAATATGCTGACTGCTTAGTAGAATCGACTTCTTGTGCAACAACTTGAGTGGACAACATCACAAATGATAAAAAAAGAATGATCTGTCTACCCATATAATCTAAATGACAATTATAAAAGATTGTTTGTTCAATGTTAAGAAACAATCTGAAGAAAAAAACAAATGGAGGTTAGAAAAAATGACTTTCATAATAACCTCCATTCAAATCAATAAGAAAATTTGTAGCAGAAAAAGTTGCTTAATCACCCGTTACAAATATATGCAATTATTATTATTTAATGCAAGGATTCGCACTTGGTATTTTTTGATTTTTTAATGAAAAATTTACATTCGCTATTTTTAAGGTTTCGTAACCTGACTCGAAAAAGAAAAAATCTACGCTTTACAATAGCAGTACTTTGAAAAGATAAAAATCTGGGACTATATTTTAAAAATCTTTTATATTAAACCATAAAACATTTAATATTAAACAATTACAAACTAAATACACCAACAATTAAACCCATAGTATCTAATTAAATTTCAAATTGTAAAAAATACACATAGAGTTTTCGAGTCATTTACCTAACTATTTATGGTTTGATAAATATCCTTAAAGTTAAATTTTTATTAGATTATTTATATTTTAAAAAATACAAAATAGAAATTTTGCAATGTTTTTCATGATTTCAGTTAAGAAAGTCTAAAAGGAAAAACCACTTATAAATACGGCTCTTGGATACTTTTTTTTGTTTTTAAT
>NZ_REBN01000186.1 GCF_007692705.1 Mongoliibacter sp. | reverse complement strand
AGCGATCGCCGCGAGAAATAGCTATTTGTCATTGGTACGTAGGAGGAATCTTTTTTATAAGCAGATGCCCTCAGTTAGATTTGTTTTACCTTTTTTCCTAACGATTCAACCCCAGGCTGTCAAAGGGCGGCCCTACAGGCATGATTCTAGTTTTATTAATTTATGATTAGTTGACACATACGACGGGTCAGGTTATTGTCAATTGGGGAATGTTTATACTATGTTACCCTGAAAGGGTAAAACCATGAATAGCCATGGGTAAGGAGCAAGGCTAACCCATCACTGATTGATACCCTGAAGCGCCGCAACTCTTGGATAAATGTAATCCAAAGGCCATTGCACGACCGGGGGATAAGTCTTTACAGGAATCGAGGCTCTTAGGCCGTGAGGGGGTCGAGGTTGATATGAGAGATTTTGAAGAACCTGGGTATTGCAATTGACCTTCACGGTTTTTGGCGAAAAGCCTTCTTCACCATTACCATTTTTGCGGCCAAAAATAAACAATAATCAACCTCCTTTATACCCAGGGCTGCACCCTGGGCTATCATATCACGCCCTTACAGGGCTTTCCAATCCTCTGCCAAATAAAGGCGGTCCTAGACAGTACCTTTCCAATGACGTTGTCCGATGGCTGTGCCTTCGGACCCTTAGTATTGAGCTTTCAGCTTTTTCACCCTCCTCCCTCTGAACTCTCTCAATAGTGAGGATCTTCGCCGCAGTGAGTGTCTCACTCACTGCTTTTCCCTTTCTCCCGCGGATTACGCTGATATACGCAGATTTTGCCCCTTTGGCCGCAGTTCCAGAGTGAAGTCGAAGAATAACTTTAATAAATCGAGACCCCTCGTATATGCATTTCTCCGCCGCAGGGAGTGTCTCCACTTACGGCCCCTAATAGAACTTCATTATTCGAAACCTGTCCGACCTTCAGGTGGATTCATCATTGGATATTCGACATTCAGAATTCTTCATTTTCAATTTTCAATTCTCCACTATTCACTCCTCACTATTTCCCTTCCCTGTTTTTGGCGGAAAGCTTTATCCACAATTAACCTTTTAGCGGCCAAAAAACAAACAGCATTAAACACTTTATACCCCGGGCTGCACCCGGGGCTGTCACATCTAAGCCCTTACAGGGCTTATGGCGAGAAGCTTTATCTGCATATCCTTTAGTTACCCCATCGGGATAAAATATGGGCTATAATTCGTAATTCGATTGATGGTTAAGAGTGCATTCGACTTCACCTTGTCATCCGGCCTGTCAGCCTAAGGCAAAACCGATAAGAAGGGTCTTGGTATTGCTAAATCAAAAATAAAATAAAAGTGATTTAACCTAAAAACATTATTTATTTCACAATCATTTCTCTAAAATAAATTCTCCAAATCCTGATTATCCATGCTATAAATTTTATATTTATGTGTATATCCACAATAATGCATAGGCGAGAACAAGGTCTGTCAATAATATAAGTATTACCCAGCATCATATCCTGATTTCAAAAGTACCTCTGCGCAGCATTTATGACTGAATTGAGCTTAAATATTTACTCAAATTTCAATACCAGTAATTTACCTCCATAAAAATCAAAAAGTTATGAGTTTCCCAAGCATATTCAACGATGTAGTAGGCCCTGTCATGAGAGGCCCATCAAGTTCGCACTGTGCAGCTTCCTTGAGGATTGGCAGGATATGTCATGACCTGATGGGGGGAAGGATATCAGATATACAGATAGATTTTGACCCCAATGGTTCACTGGCAACGACCCATAAAGAACAGGGATCTGATATGGGGCTATTCGGTGGATTTTTGGGTTGGGAAGCCTATGATGAACGTTTGGTAGATTCAGAAATGCATATTGGAGCCGCTGGAATTAAGGTAAACATAGAGATCAAAGACATTCATGCAGATCATCCAAACACGTATCAAATCGGTTTGAAAAACCCTTGGGGAAGTCATGAAATAATTGCCATATCTACAGGTGGTGGCATGATTGAAATCATTGAAATTGATGGGCTCAAAGTATCATTGGAAGGAGATAGCTTTGTCACCTTGATTTACACGACTGAACATCAAGAGGTGAAAAATCACCTGATGCAATTCAATGTGGATGATGATTTTGAAATTCATGCAGAAAATAAGGGTTGCGTCATTCTTACATCCCAGTCATTTTTAGATAAAACTTTACTTGAAGAATTAAAGGCCATCTCTGATGATGTCCAAATCAAACAGATCAAGCCTGTTTTACCTGTTCTTTCAGGAAAGAATCCGAAAATCCCCTTTATCACCTGTGAAGAAATGTTGGCATACAATGCCGATAAGGAATTAAGCTTATGGGAATTGGCTGTTAGGTATGAAAGTATTCGCGGTAATATTTCTGAAGAAGAAGTACTTTCCAAAATGAATGATATCCGCATTATACTCAAAAATGCTATTGAAACCGGTTTAAAAGGGACAGAGTTTGAGGATAGGATCCTAGGTCCACAGTCGGTGAAATTCAAATCCATGATGGAGGGTAAGAAACTCGTAGACGGAGATGTTTTAAACCGTATCATCATGTATGTCTCTGCCATCATGGAGGTCAAGAGTTCCATGGGGGTGATTGTAGCCGCACCAACAGCAGGTTCATGCGGCGCCATGCCAGGGGCAGTTTTGGGTGTAGCTGATGCATTGGGCCTTTCTGAGGATGAAACTGTGAAAGCCTTGATGATTGCAGGCTTGATAGGTGTTTTTATCGCTGCACACTCCACCTTTGCGGCAGAAGTTGGTGGCTGTCAGGCTGAATGCGGATCCGGCTCAACGATGGCTGCTGCTGCGATTGTAAGTTTAGCAGGTGGAAATTTAAAGCAAAGTATTTCCGCTGCCTCTATGGCCCTTCAAAGTTCCTTGGGAATGATTTGTGATCCAATCGGCAACCGAGTTGAGGCTCCTTGTCTGAACAAAAATGTAATGGCTGCTTCAAATGCACTTTCTTGCGCCAATATGGCTTTGGCAGATTATAACCACCTGATTCCTTTGGATGAGGTCATTGAGACCATGTATGAAGTAGGGAAAAGTATTCCCAATACCTTGAGATGCACCAATTTGGGGGGACTCTCTATCACCAAAACTGCAAAGGAAATTGAAGCCAAACTGGTACAAAAACAGTTTTATAAAAGCTGTTAGAAAGTGGGTGATGAATCGATGCTATGATCTGAAGGTTGTTAATTGTTAAATGTTAAATCCGCCGCGGCGGACAAGTAGTTAATTGTTAAAATGTGGGGCAGAGTGACTTTTGGGGTCGTTTAATGATTTGACGACCTGACTGCCGTAGGTAGGGCTGATGAATTGATGAACAGGGAAAGAGTGGATTGCCGATAATTTAAAATGAATAATTGAAAATTGAGGATCCTACTAGGAAGGTTTAGGGGTGATTTGGAGGAGATTAACCCTTAAAATTTTTCTCCCATCAGACACAATATAGTTTTAACTCTATGCTTTCTTTCTTATTTTTCATTTTTACTAACACAAACCCACAAATATCAACGCATGTCCTACCTTGAAAAGATCACTTCTCCTACCCTTTTGTTGAATGAAAAAATCTGCCGGAATAACCTTAAAAACATGGCAAGTAAAGCTCATAAGCAAGGAAAGGAACTTGTCCCTCACTTCAAAACTGCACAATCCCAGCAAGTAGGTGAATGGGCAAAGGAGTATGGCATCAAGGAAATCACAGTTTCTTCTATCAGGATGGCCTCTTATTTCTGTGGGCAGGGTTGGGAAAACATACATATTGCATTCCCCTTCAACCCTTTAGAATCTGGAACACTAAACAACCTAGCCAAAAACCAGGCACTTTCCGTTCAATTGATCAATGAAGCTGTCACAGAAAAACTGGTCGATGCTCTGGAGCATCCCGTTGGTTTTTTCATAGAAATAGATGCAGGATATGGTCGCACAGGTGTAGAAGTTTCTGACTTTGGCTTGATGGAATCTATATTCCGTATTGCCAAAAAAACAGATAAGTTGCGGTTTAAGGGTTTTTATATCCATCCGGGACACACCTATTACACCGTGGACAAACATAAAATATACGAAGAAAGCATCGCAGCACTCAGCATGCTTAAAAATAAATACAGCACTGAATACCCCAACCTGATTACGCGTGTAGGTGATACTCCAGGCTGTGCTGTAGTTGATGACTTTGGTGATGTGGATCAGATTGGACCTGGGAATTTTGTCTTTTATGATATGATGCAGGTCAACCTGGGTTCCTGCCAAAAAGAAGATGTAGCGGTAGCTTTGGCGGTGCCTGTAGTGGATATCAAAAAGCACAGGAATGAAATTCTTATCCATGGCGGTGGTGTACATTTGGCCAAAGATGTATTGGCTGAGCCAGATGGCAGTAAAAACTTTGGCGAGATCGTTTACCTGGATAAAGATGGATGGAAAATGACAGGTCAACGTTCTTATGTCAAAAGCATTTCCCAGGAGCATGGACTGATACAGGCCTCTGATGAGTTACTTTCAAAAGTCAAGGTAGGGGATTTGATCGGTATTCTACCGATCCATAGCTGTATGACAGCTGACTGCATGAAAAGCTACATGACCTTGGACGGAAAATGGGTGGACCACACGGAAGGAGCCTAATAAAAAACCTACCAGTATCATATTATCTTTTACAAGATAAAATCCCTCCAGAAGAATTTCTCAAAGCTGTCCAAATAAGAGGACAGCTTTTTTAATTTACAAAATATAGAATACTCAATTTAAACAAGAGATCATTCCTTCCCAGCTGATATCTGACTTCCGGATTTAAACCTATCTCATCATTTAATTTGATCATGCTTCCTCCACCAAGATTAAGCGAGTTGAAAGATTCTCTTCCAATGGGGTTGAACTCATATACTCTAGTGTAATGCCCATAACCCACGGTTGTATACCACTGTCTCTCCTTCTCAGTAAAATAATACCTCGCATTGAGATCAAAACCTCTGGCATTGCCTGTTGCCGGTGTAAAAAAAGTAAATGACGGTGCTATCGAAAAATAATTCAATGGGAAATATTCCCCTGTAAAATTAATACCAAAGAACCCTTTATCAATGCCCATTTCATAGCCATGCATAGCTCTGAATTGTTCTTTGTACTGTCCAAATGAGGAGAATGATATCAGTATAAAAGCTAATACAAGTAGTATCTTATTCATCTTTGAAATTTAATAGGGTTCATTAAAATGCAAAATCCCTGGTCAGAGGTCTTCTTCTTTCTCTAAAATCTATGGTATACATCACATTCAATCTGATGATATGCCTGTCTCTATAGGTTCCCGGAATGTTTGTAGGACCATAAGTCCACATATGTCCTCCAAAAAACATATAGTTGTTATAAGTATATCCGACTGCGGTATAGACCCTGTTTTCTTCAAAAATATTCCAGGTTTGTCTGTTGGTTTGAAAGAAAAACTCATTGGAAGGAGCAATAAAAAAGGTGTTGTTCTCCATTCTTGATTTATTAAGGGGAACATAAGCGGTGATCTTGTACCTCCACCTGTCTTTGTACTCATATTCAGACCCTACCCGGTTGTCCCGTTGAAACCTATGCTCAAAACGGAACTGATGCAGGATTTTCACCGAACCAACACTTTGGGTCAAAAGCCATTGATGCCATAAACGTGTATCGAATACCGAATCTACAAATTCCGGATTCCCTCTATCCGGAGAAAACTGCCAAACAAGGGTAGGTCCAAATGTCACTTCGAAGTTGTCAGTAAACATATAAGTAAAACCAAACCTGTTGTACAATTGGCTCATCCTACCTACAAAATCCCAATTGTTATTGACACTGTTTCTTCTCCGATAATGATTTTCCTGATACCACCACCATTTATCTGACATCCTCAATTTCAAGTATAGTCCATTCCAATTTTCTGTTGTGGTAGGCAGGTTGACTTTCTCCGTGGGGGCAACAATAGGATCAAGACTTTGCGAGTAGGCCTTTTCAATGAAGCAAAGCATGAAAGCAATTACCGCAAAGCCTTTTGTTAAATTTTTAAAACTCATTTATTCAATCTTATAATTCCAACAATGACTCAATTCTACTGACGGATAGCCTTCTATTGATCCTTCTTTCTTCTCTTCGGGTATCTGCTTCGCGCAGCTCACCCATTCTCTCGAAGAACCTATCTATTTTCGATACCCAATTTTTGATTTCAGTATAGTCTGTTTCCTTTTTCAACTCTTCAATATAATGTTCAAAAACAATTTCAGCACTTTCATAAAGCCTTGCCTTGGCCCTTTGGTCATACCTGGTATAGGTGAAAGGATTGAAGATCTCTTCCATATAGAGTTCATCTAAGCGTTGAGCACGTGCACTGATCTCACTCAAAGCATCATACTGACCTTCCATTTCATCAAGAAGATCCAACATCACCCTTGCGGTTTCCTTCTTCTCATCAAAATTCTCTTCCTTGGCATACTTTTCATTCAATTGATCGAAATTGGTTTCAAGGATATTATCATGAACAGCCTGCAGGATTTCCTTTGTCATCTTATCATGATCCTCGTCCTCGATAAACTTCTCTTCAAGCTCATCCTTTCTTTCCCTTATTTGCCCTTCGATTCCCCTGAGGTCATCATCCCTTTCGATTCTGGTCAAAGAATTATCCACATAGGACTTTACCGATGAAGTTTTTTCATTGATCTGGGAAATGTAATCGGATAGTGCAGTGTAAAAGCTCTCTTCTATATTACCTACATTATACTCCAATTCTTTGGTGTAGGTACTGTCCTCAAAAGTATACTCAATCTCATCTTTCTCACGAAGGAAAGGCAGTTTTTCGCTAGCCAAATATTGAAGATCGTAATATTGAATCTCTTTGGTACGGAATAAATTTATAAGCTCATTGAACTCTGCCAGTTTTTCAATTTGAAATTGGAAAAAATCATAAGCATAAGAAAGAGAATCCGATTTCTGTCTGTTTAACCTCAAGGCATTCCTTTCAGCATAATCCCGCACTGTATTCTGAAGTGCATCAAATTTTTCAGGAAGCTCTTCCACAATCCTTTGCTCACTCCTACTCAATTCAAAGACAAACCTTCTCGTATGAACAGGAAAATCAATCAATTCACCCCTTTGATTTACAAATTGGGCATCATAGCGAAGAATATTGGTCAAAAATTCGGTGATAAATTGATTACCGGATTTTTGAACAGCAAATTGATCAGATCCTGACAAAAACCCATCATTAAATTGAATCCCAAACCTGTCCTCCGAAATACGGAAACCTTTATTTTCTTCAGCATTCACTGCATTGAGCTTTCTGATGGTTTGGTAGAAAACGGATTCTTGAATCATTGCATCAGTCTCAAGGTTTCTTTTTACTACACCTAACAAAAATCCATTTTCATATTTTCTTACTTCTGAGATTAAAATCCCATCCTCTCGGTAGACGAAGGACCATTCTCCATTCATGTAACCTTCTTTGTTGAGCTCGCCCCTGATAAAGTGAGTTTTACCCTCTACGAAAGACTTGTACTGAAACTTACCTTGAATGTCTCCATTATTGAACCTGAAATCATCGGCTTGAGACTTAGGTGAGAGTCTTCCATCTACATACTCGTTTTCCAAAAACACCCACTTCCCATGCGGAACGCCATCTTTGTATTCAGCTGTTAAAAGTATTTGTTCACTCCTGAGGTCATAATCAAGATTGAATTCCACTACATCTTCTAATTGAACCCTGTGGACTTCATCCTGATATTCCCATTTCCCGGTTTTGAGATCCTGTTCATAAACGCCATAAACCTCTGTTTTATAGAAAATCGTTTTATCCTCTATATCTCTTTCTTTTCGTATGAACTTGAACTCACCTTGCTTGATAATGGCATCACCTTCTCCTTTCATGAATTCAAAAGTCCCTATACCTTTCAATCCTGTAAAAGTGTATTCTCCATCATAGGTTTCTGTCTGCTGTGCTGACACAAAAAATGAAATTGAATAGAGAAGTGTAAACCAAAATATTTTTTTCATATGTCTTTTATTGTTATTCATTGGTCATTACCTAACCTAAACCCTCGGGCAATTGGCCATACAGGAGATCTGGATAGAATTCCTGCCTGCCAAAGACAAGTCGCAGAATGGTTAATCATTCCGGTGTATAAGGTACTCCTAAAACCCATCTACCAAGGCCAGGCTCGATTTCATGTAATTAATTTTTTTTTTTAGTAGCCAAAATTGCCCCAATTTTAAAGAGAAGTAAGTCTTTTGTCTTCCTTCACAGCGGATAGGCCTACTAAAAGCAATGGCTTCAGTAACACGTTTTTTTTCTGTTCAATTTCAATTAATCATTATTCAAGATGAATTATTCAGGTGAATGTTAAACTTCAGATTTAAATTTTGTAATGAGCCTATTCTCAAATTTTATTTTTTATTCTTACAAAAACAAAAATGCAAATTACGAAATAAATTATCTAAAATGGCCTAAGCACCTTATAAAGGGTTTAATCTGTAGTTAAGTTTTCTTAAAACTAACCCATAATGTCACATAACCTTTTTTTCCAATCTGTGACTCTGTTGGCAAAACTCCATGGGATTGTTCAACAATAAACACCTCTACCCTATTTTGATTTTTAGATAATGCATGTGCTTTCAAATCTTTTTCTGCATCTATCAGAATTTTTTCTGCCCTGTCATAAATATCATTTCCTTCCTTTTGGAATACCAAGACGTTAGATAGATCTTCTGGCTTTTCTTTTAAATACACAAACTTTACCTCATTCTGAATTGGAAGAATCCAAAGGGAAAATGAAATAAATAGACTTAAAAGAGAAACCATTGTAGTTTAATTCAAAACAAGATGACCTTATAATATACTTTTCTACATCAATTTGGTTCAAAAAAAAGCCTGATTCGAAATAAATCAGGGCTATTTTTTTTAATATCCTAGGGTCTTCATCATGCTTTCTGAATTTTGTTCAGGAGCAAACAACCAGTGCTTGATGCTTCCATTTGTATCCCTATCGATGATCACATGCTTAGGGGCAGGTATCAGACAGTGCTGTATTCCTCCATAACCACCAAGTGACTCTTGATAGGCTCCGGTGTGGAAAAAACCAATGTATTGCTTTTTCTTTTCGACTTTTGGAAGGTAAATATTATATTGATGTGCTTCTGAGTTGTAATAATCCATACTGTCACATGTAAGTCCACCTAGGTTGATGTTATGATATTCTTCATCCCAGTTATTGACTGCCAACATGATATACTTTTGGTTCAATCCCCAGCTGTCTGGTAGTTGGGTAATAAAACTACCATCGATCATATACCACAATTCCTTGTCATTCTGTAGTTTTTCGTCCAGAATAGAATAGAGCACAGCACCACTCTCTCCTACTGTATAACTCCCAAATTCAGTGAATATATTAGGTTCTTGGGTATGGTTTTTGGCACACATCCATTTGATATTTTTGACGATCTGTTCAGCCATATACTGGTAATCATAGTCAAAAAACACATTGGTCTTGATAGGCCATCCCCCTCCAATATCCATGGTATCCAAGGATGGGGCGATTTTTTTAAGGTCTACATATTTTTGTATAAACCTTGTTAGTTCAGACCAGTAATATGCCGTATCTCTAATACCTGAATTCAGGAAAAAGTGTAGCATCTTCAGGCTTACATTAGGATTGTCCTTGATTTTTTCCTCATAAAGCTTGATGATATCGTTGTACCTCACCCCAAGCCTCGAGGTATAAAATCCGAATTTGGGTTCCTCATCTGCTGCAATCCTGATACCTACCTGAAAAGGCACTTTGACATGCTCCAAGTAATAATCGATTTCACTTAGGTTATCTAACACAGGCACACAGTTGACAAAACCATCATTGAGCAATTCAGTAATGTACTGCTTGTACAACTCTCTTTTGAAGCCATTACATACAATATAGGTCTCCTTGGTGATTTTTCCGTTTTCATAAAGGTTGCGGACCAAAGGAATATCAAAGGTAGAAGAGGTCTCGATATGAATATCATTTTTCAAAGCTTCGTCCAAGACAAAGCTAAAATGAGATGACTTGGTACAGTAACAGTAGGTATACTTTCCCTTGTAATCATGCTTTTGAATGGCATTCCCAAAATAGGTCTTGGCATTCTGAATATTTTCGGAAATTTTGGGTAAGTAAGTGAGCTTCAGAGGAGTGCCGTATTCTTCGATGATTTCCATCAAATTGACTCCATTGAAGTGTAACTCGTTTTTGTCTACATGAAATTCTTTGGTGGGAAAATCAAAAGTCTGCTGTATAAGATCAATATATTTATTCATTTCAATTGTTAGGGTTATCGCATAAAAAACCAACTACAAAATTTGCTTTTAATATTGGTAATTCAAACCAAAACAGGGAAAATCCATTTTAATCTAACCCTGAACGGTAAGTATTAAATGAAAATGTATATGTTCGTATTAAAACCATTAACTAGTTTAAAAATGATTTTTTCTCACTGAAGTATTGAATGATATTAGTTATGCCACAGCTGAAAAGTTAATTTTCAATTTCAATAAATATGTCTACCAGTGGGGTGTTATCACTTGTTTAAAATAATCTGATTATCCGCAATTACACCAATAGCCAATTAAACCAGATTTTAGTAGCAACCAGACATTAAGTAGATACCTGCCTGCCGCAAGTTGGATCCGCCAAGGCGGACAAGTTATTCATTGATATCGGCTTAAAATCATTGGTTAATTCTATTATTTAGATTCTATTGGTATAAAAGCAGATATACATATAATAAATTCAAGACATAAGCTTCTTGGTCAAAAAATGCTGTGCTGACTCAAATGCCCTTTGATTGGCTATAACCTTCTTGAGTACCTTTTTGAACCTCACCTCTTCTTTTAGAAAAGCTGAAATCCTATTTGTGAAGTCTATAGCCTTTTCTTCGTCTTCAAGGTAATATTTGAAACTATACTGATTTTGATCCTTAGTAAAATCAATGATTATACCTTGAGGCTGCCCCAAAGCCAAAAACCCATTCAGAATTGGCTTTAATCCTTTAAAATCTCCTGATAATTCCAAATAAACCACCCTGAATTTTTTATTTGTTTCAGGGAAATTCGGGAAATCAAAAGCTCCCTGCCCCTTCAGTTCAAAGATGTCACTCTCACTTAGTAACTGCATCAAACCATTTCCCCCTTTGGACTGATTATCAGGTTTTGAAACTTTATGAAATGCGAAAATTTCTTGATGCTGGGATGAATAGGTGGATGCTGACTGTACCATGTTATGGAATTTTAATTATGTAATGATGCCTAATGCCGTATTGATTTTGCGATCCTCACAACATTATGCTGTAAAAATAAAACGGTATTTTATATTTTCCTAAATACCCTATATATTTAATAGGGTAATAATTTAAATATTATATCTACATCAGTAAGTTATGGATAAGCGGTTATATCGGACAACATGTAAAGTAAACCCCATATTTATGTCCTAATATATCTAGAGACAATCACTATAACCCTGACTGTCTTGGCTGACGGGAATTTTAATCCGATATTTGCAGGCTGAAAAGAAATCAAGACAAGTAGAAAATGGAAGAACAAAATCACTATTACCTGATGGATTTACTGGAAGAATGGGTAGAACGTATGCTGCTGGAGTCAGGTGTAGGTCATGAAACTGAGATTTACCTCAGGCTACTGATTTTGCTATTTGGAACATTGTTCGTTGCAGGCTTGGTGTATCTTATCACCAAAAAAATTATCATTTATTACATCTACAAGGCCTTCCGAAAATCCCCTATTTCTTGGGATGATGTGTTGGCGGACCATCAGGTATTCAATCATGTGGCCCATCTTCTTCCCGCATTGCTTATAAGGGAACTGACACAAAGTATTTTTAGGGATTTTGAGTATTGGAGTCCCATAGTCATCAAAATTACTGATACCTACCTTGCCATAGTGACCCTGCTTTTGGTTTTTGCTTTTTTGAAAGTGATTGAATTTGGACTTTCCAAAAAAGATGCCTTGCAGGACAAACCACTGACCAGCTATTTCCAGCTGATACGGATCATCCTATACATTGCTACAGGAATCATGATCCTTTCCATTATCATGGGCCGTTCCCCTATTTACTTCCTGAGTGCATTTGGAGCCATGACAGCTATCCTTATGTTGGTTTTCAAGGATACCATTTTGGGGTTGGTAGCAAGTGTACAGATGTCCTCTAATGATATGGTGCGTGTAGGTGACTGGGTAGAAATGCCCAATTTCAATGCAGATGGAGATGTAGTGGCGATGAACCTCAATACTGTGAAAGTCCAGAATTTTGACAAGACGATTACTACCATTCCTACCTATTATTTTATCACCAACAGTTTCAAAAACTGGAGGGGTATGGTGGAAAGTGGTGGCAGAAGAATAAAGCGATCAATATTTATCAACAGTCAGACAGTAAAGTTTGTAGACCCAGAGAGCCGGGAATACTACAAGCGTTTTCATCTTTTGAAAGATTTTATCGCCGATAGGCAAAAAGAAATTGAAAATCACAACAAATCCCTTGGATTGGATGAAAACGTACTGATCAATGGCAGAAGGATGACCAACATCGGTGTCTTTCGGTTCTATTTGGACGCCTATTTAAAAAACCATCCCAATATCCGTCAGGATATGACCATTATGGTCCGACAGATGCCTGTAGGTGATGATGGTATTCCCATGGAGATTTATTGCTTCACCAATACCACCTCATGGTCGGAATATGAAGCCATACAATCTGATATTTTTGACCATATACTTGCCTCAGTGAAGTTCTTCGACCTTGAAATCTTCCAAGAGCCAACTGGTAATGACTTTATAAGGGCCGCAGAAAAGTTTAAAGAATTGTCCAAGAAAAAGAAGGAGAAACTGGATATGGAAGGGGTGAATTGATTCAATAAATCCTTTTAACTTGCATCCATTCACAGCCTATTAATGCCAATTGGCAATCTATGCAGCAAAAAGAACCAAAATCACCGAAACAAAAATTCAAAACGCAAGCAGGACAAAGTTTCCCTATAGGTCCCAGTTTGACCCGGAAAGGAGTCAATTTCTGTATATTTTCCAAACATGCCACCTTGGTGGAATTACTCATTTTTGAATCTACCAATGACCTATTTCCGACAGAGATATATTCACTCGACCCCAATACCAATAAAACCTACCATTATTGGCATATATTTTTAGAGGGCGCCTACGAAGGCCTGATTTACGGATACAGGATCCATGGACCTTATGAACCTCATAAAGGCCATAGGTTCGATGCTTCCAAGGTGATTTTGGATCCCTATGCAAAAGCCATAGTGTTTCCCAAAAAATTCAGTAGAAAAGCCCTTTCCAAACTAGGAGAAGGCGGGCTTCCTTCACTTAAAAATGTGATTGCTGACCTATCCAATTACGATTGGGAAAATGACGAACATCCCCGCACACCATTTTCGCGTACAGTAATTTATGAACTGCATGTCGGCGGGATGACCAAACACCCTTCCTCTGGTGTTTCAGAGGATAAAAAAGGCACTTTTCTGGGCCTGATTGAAAAAATACCCTATCTACAGGAGTTGGGCGTAACAGCTGTGGAATTGCTTCCAGTGTTTCAGTTCGACAAACAGGATGCGCCTGATGGTCTTACCAATTATTGGGGTTATAGCCCCATATCTTTTTTTGCACCGCATCAAAGCTATAGTACCCAACCCAATTCACTTGCTGTATTGGATGAGTTCAGGGATATGGTCAAGGCCCTCCATCAGGCAGGTATTGAAGTGATTCTGGACGTGGTGTACAACCATTCAGGAGAAAACAAAGCAAATGGACCTACCTACAGTTTCCGTGGTATTGATAATAGTGTTTATTACTTATTGGAAGAACACGATAAGTCTGTGTACAAAAATTACTCAGGAACCGGAAATACATTAAATGCCAATGCATCTGTTGTCAGAAGGATGATCATTTCAAGTCTGCATTTCTGGGTCAGAGACATGCACGTGGATGGTTTCAGGTTTGACCTAGCCTCTATCCTTTCCAGAAATGAAAAAGGCGAGCCATTAGAAAATCCACCCATTCTTTGGGACATAGAGTCGGATCCAATTCTAGCGGGTACTAAGTTGATTGCTGAAGCCTGGGATGCAGCCGGACTTTATCAGGTGGGTAATTTTGTGGGAGATTCGTGGAAAGAATGGAATGGGAAATTCAGGGATGATGTCAGAAGTTTTCTCAGGGGTGACCAAGGAAAAGTAAGCAGTTTTGTAACACGAATCATCGGTAGCCCTGACCTTTATGGAGCAAAAAACCGGGAAGCTGAGCAGAGCATCAATTTCATCACCTGTCATGATGGCTTTACCCTGATGGATTTGGTGTCCTACAATAAGAAACACAACGCAGCCAATAAAGAAGACAACAGGGATGGGCATAATGACAACCTGAGTTGGAATTTTGGAGTAGAGGGCCCAACAGATGACCCCGACATAATAAAACTTAGGAATAGGCAGGTCAAAAATTTCCATGCCATCAACATGCTTTCTCTTGGGGCACCCATGCTACTAATGGGCGATGAAATGGGGCACTCCCAAAATGGCAATAACAATGCTTATTGTCAGGATAACGAACTGACTTGGATAGACTGGTCCTTGTTGGAACACAGTAAAGACCTATTCCGCTTCGTGAAAATCCTGATCCAAAAGAAGCTCAAAAGAGAAAATGCCCAGGCGGGATTCAACATGAACCTATCTGAATTTCTTAGCCAATCCCAGATCAATTGGCATGGGGTTGAATTGGAAAAACCAGACTGGTCCCAAAAGTCGCGTCATATTGCCATGACCATTTCTTCTATCAGTAGAAAAGTGGCTATGCATTACATGGTCAATGCAAATCCTCATCCATTGGAATTCGAATTACCATCTGTAATCAACGGGAAAAATATTACTTGGAAAAGGTGGTTAGATACCTCGTTGGATAGCCCCGATGACATATGTCTGTGGGCAGAAGCAGTACCAGTCCTTGAGAAAAGTTATACCATTCCTGCCCATACCATTGCGATCTTGATGTGTAATATTAGATAATAGTTAAAAAATCCCCTTCTGAAGCAATTCCAAAGCTTGTTCGAGCACTTTATCCTCTTTTGCAAAGCAAAACCTCAGTATCTTATGGTCCTTTTGGTCATGGTAAAATACAGAAGTAGGAATACTGGCCACCCCTATTTCCTTGGTCATCCTTACCGCCAAGTCAAAATCAGATTCTTGGGAAAGATGGCCATAGGATACACATTGAAAAAAACTTCCCTCAGTAGGCGTGAAAGAGAATCCGGTATGACTTAACCCTTCACAAAACAAGTCTCTCTTTTCCTGGTAAAACTTATTTAAGTACAAATACCTTGAAGGGTCTTCCATATAGTCCGCCAATGCATATTGCATTGGAGTTACAGTACTAAAGGTTAAAAACTGATGAATTTTTCTAAATTCTTTGCTCAATGCTTTTGGAGCCAAACAATACCCGATTTTCCATCCGGTAACATGAAAGGTTTTCCCCAAGGAACCACATGCGAAGGTGCGCGCCTTCAATTCTGGGTGGGAAAATAGTGGAATATGCTTTTTCCCTTCAAAAACAATATGTTCATATACATCATCACTGATAATATAAATATCCTTATCCCTGATCAAATCCGCTAAAGTATCCAAGTCTTCCTGTGTCCAAACGTATCCGCCAGGATTATGGGGCGTATTCACCATAATCAACCTTGTCTTGGAACTAATGGCATCAGATACCTTATTCCAATCCACGGAAAAGTCAGGGACATTCAATGAAACATAAACAGGCACTCCCCCATTGAGTCGGACTGCAGGTTCGTAGCAATCATAGGCTGGTTCAAGCAAAATCACTTCATCACCTTGCCTTACCACTGCAGTGATGGACGCAAAAAGCGCTTCTGTTGCACCTGAAACTACTGTTACTTCTGTCTCAGCATCATACTCTACGTCATAGACATTGCTGGTTTTTTCTGCCAATCGCTGTTTGAGTGCTGGTACACCGGCCATTGGCGCGTATTGATTGTGTGCAGTATTCATGTATTTGGTGACCAAATCCTGTAAATAGGGAAAGCAATCAAAGCCTGGAAAACCCTGAGAAAGGTTGATGGCTTTGTAGTCTGTCGCCATTTGGGACATGGTGGTAAATATGGTCGTTCCGACTTGGGGAAGTTTGGATTGTAGCATCAGGTTTGCAATAGGTTTAAAAGAATTGTAAGGTAATTAAAGTGGAAGATTCCTCAAAGTCAGCAGTCTGGTATTGTTGATGGTTTTTTGGTGGCTTGATTAATCGATTCATTGACGAATTGATTAACTGATCAGAAGATTGTTAAAGGTTAAAGAGTTAAAGGTTAAAATGTGAGGCAAATGAACTTTTAACTGATTGATGATGAACTGATAGAAAGAATGTTAAAGGTTAAAATGTTAAAGGTTAAGTGTGAGGGCAAATGAACTTTTAATCATTAATATTTAACTTGTCGTTGATGAATTGATTAACTATATCCAGATGGTCAAGAGTGCTTTCGACTTCACTTTGTCATTCCGACGCAGGAGGAATCTTTTCGTGAATTGTTTAATTAATGAACTGGAAGTTGTTAAG
>NZ_REBN01000025.1 GCF_007692705.1 Mongoliibacter sp. | reverse complement strand
TGGTGACCGAATTTGTGAACAATGCGGAAAAGTTTATCCATTATGTTGAAAAAATGGATGATGATTTTTTGAGTCAATCATTTGTGAAAGAAGAATATGGAAGTTATCTACGAAATATAGAAGGTCAAATTGAGCATAGTTATTATCATTTGGGACAAGTTGTCCTGCTAAAAAAATTGTTGAAGTAAAGACATTAAATTTGATCAGCAGAAAACCAAAAGACCATTGATTAAAATCGATCCAAAAAACGGAAGCACTTCCATCTTGACCAGTAAACCTGAACGTATTACGAGCTATTCTTTTTCGAAAGATGGAAAAAAAATAGCCTATACAGGGGTCAATGATGAGGATTTAACAGAAGTATATACCAGCGATTATCCATTAAAAAAAGCCAAGCCCATTACCGAATTCACCAAACAGATTCAAGATTGGGCTGTAGCCAAAAGTGAGGTAATCTCTTGGGAAAGTGAAGACGGTGCCATGATAGAAGGGGTTCTCTATAAACCTGAAGATTATGATCCTAACAAAAAATACCCCTTGTTGGTCATCATTCATGGTGGGCCAACAGGCATCTCTACGCCGGGTGCAACACCTTCCTACGTGTATCCCATCATACAGTGGCTGAATAAGGGCGCCTTGGTATTGAGCCCCAATTATAGAGGATCGGCAGGATATGGAGAGGAATTCAGGTCATTGAATGTGGAAAATCTCGGGGTTGGGGATGCTTGGGATGTGCTTTCAGGAGTTGAGTATTTAGAGAAAAAGGGGATCATCGATGGTGACATGGTAGGTTCCATGGGTTGGAGTCAGGGAGGGTATATATCCGCATTTTTGACGACCAATTCCGATAAATTCAAGGCCATATCTGTAGGGGCCGGCATTTCAAACTGGATGACCTATTATGTAAGTACCGATATTCATCCTTTTACCAGGCAATACCTCAAGGCTACCCCTTGGTCAAATAAGGCCATTTATGAAAAGACCTCTCCAATGACCAATATCAACAATGCAACTACACCTACATTGATACAGCATGGTGAATTTGACAAAAGGGTGCCAACTGCCAACGCCTACGAACTTTTCCAGGGACTTCAAGATGTGGGTGTTGACACAAAACTTATCATTTATAAAGATTTTGGACATGGGATAAATAAACCGAAAGAGCGTTTGGCAGCTACCTGGCACAATTGGGAATGGTTTGCCAAATATATCTGGGGAGAAGAGGTTGAGTTGCCGGAATAGTGGGGATGGGGTTATTTGCCAATAGGAAGTCTTGCTGGGATGTCGGATGACCGATGTACAGTGCCTTTTAGTTGCGCAGAGATATAGGCCTGAATCACCCTTCTTTCTCCCTTGTATTAAAGTTACATCAAAGCTGAGTATATGTGACTTTTGGGATTAGGTTGGTTAACGTAAAAAGAATCACCTTCCTTGAATAGGAATGAGCCTCATAAAGCGAAAAACCCTTACTATCAGCAAGCAGGACAATTGGTAGGTTTTATTCAGCGAAATAAGAACTATAAGGATTCTCCCATCAAAAGAATGTCGTTTTTTCTACCTCCTCTATTTTATCTATTAAAAATGTCATTCTATTCCTGCTGCTGAACCTGTCCTGCTTCGGGAGGGAAAGAAGCTTGAGAATAAAATTTTTTCACTGGCAGAATAGCGTATATTCACATGATTATAATTTCTTTTCAATTGATATATGGAATCTCGCATGGTTTATAATCATCCCAGCGTGTGACATTTTTGTCATGCTCGATATCATGTGTTTTATTTAATCTTAAGCATGAAAAACTCCTCCCTCCCAATTTTACTTGCCTTGTTATTAGTAGTCTCTTGTGTAAGAGGAACAGATGAATCATATGAGGCAGAAATAGAAGAGATTGAAAAAAGCCTTACAACGGCTATTCAAATTGAAGGCGAACCGGTGCAATACACCTTGGCTGAAAGAATGGTCTATTACAAAGTCCCGGGATTAAGCATTGCAGTCATTAAAGATGGGAAAGTTAGATGGGCAAAAGGTTATGGCAAAGTAAGCAACTCTTCAGGTGAGGATGTTGAGGTCACTCCAAATACGCTTTTTCAGGCAGGATCCATCAGTAAGCCTGTAGCCGCACTATCCGTATTGAAACTTGTGGAAGAAGGAATGCTAGACTTAGATACAGATGTCAATACCTATTTGAAAAATTGGAAAGTACCGGAAAGCGAGTTCACAAAAATGGAAAAAGTTACCCTCAGACGGCTCCTATCCCATACTTCAGGGTTAACCGTGCACGGTTTTCCAGGCTATCGGCGGGGTGTTCCTATCCCTTCACTTATTGAAGTACTCAATGGGGAAGGAAATACACCTCCCGTAGTGGTGGATACTATCCCGGGGAGTATTTGGAGGTATTCAGGTGGAGGGTATACTTTGATGGAAAAAATAGTAGAAGACGTCAGTGGATTGGCTTTTGAGGAAGTAATGCATGACAAGGTCTTACAGCCTACCGGAATGAGCAAGAGCACCTATTATCAGCCCTTACCCATGAATTTGGAGGCATCTGCCAGCGCAGCTTACAACAGAAATGGTGAAGTGGTCAGTGGTTTTTGGAACAATTACCCTGAAAAAGCAGCTGCTGGATTGTGGACCACCCCTTCAGATTTAGCCAAATACTGTATTGAAGTACAGGATATCCTAGCCGGGAAAAAGGACGGGGTTTTATCCCAAGAAAGCATTCAACAGATGCTTACAAAAAACTTGAATAACTGGGGAATTGGGCCTTTACTTCAATGGGAGGCTGATTCTTTGATATTCCGACATGGTGGGAAAAATGAAGGATTTACCAATGAAATGATCGCATTTGCCTACAAAGGGGGTGGTGTCATCATCATGACAAATGCAGACAATGGTAGTCCTTTGATCAATGAAGTTCTCCAATCTATTTCAACTTACTATGCATGGGGAATCAATACACCTAGAATGATTGACTCTTATCCTACAGAGGCAGAACAATTAGAAAAGCTGGTAGGCATTTATAAATACAATGGAGAAGGAGGCCCTGTACCCAATGTTCAAGGTGAATTTCTAGTTGAGGTAATTCTAGAAGGTGGAAAGCTGAGAATGATTGATAGCTATGGCTATTTGAATTCGGTTCTTGCCCAAACAGGAGAAATGGAATTCATCAAATTGGATGAAGGTCAGGAAATCAAGTTCCTAAAATATGACAAAACCAATTCCTACGCATTTTTATATTACGATTTCTTTCAATTCGATAAGGTTGAATAGTCTTTATATTTCCTCAATTTCGGAAGAACCATGAGAGAGGTCACCATTTGTCCATTGCCAGGATTCTTTTAAGCGTAAATTTCCGCTTTCGGTAAAATAAGGAACAGAATGGCATTTTCCGGTTCGGATTTCTCCTTGTGTATTGACATGTTGGTAGACCATATCAATATGGCCTTTGGCATCTACCTTCCCCAGAATATAGCCCTTTTCAATTTCTCCACCGCTGTATTCAGCTGTCAAAAGGTAGCCGTCCTGTTGGTAGTGAAAAACTGTGGAGGAAGAAGATTCTCCGTTCGCAGTGTTTGTCACTGCTATGAATTTTTTACCGTGGTAGTTCATCCTTAACTATAGATTTTTACTTAAGATTCATATTTTTCAAAAGCCCAATTCCATCACCAAAAGGACCTGTAAAGCTATTCGGTTTTTCAGATTCAAAAAAACCTTAAAGTTAATTTCCAATTTAATAGTGGAAGG
>NZ_REBN01000126.1 GCF_007692705.1 Mongoliibacter sp. | reverse complement strand
AACTAAATTTTAAGAAATAAGGATCGGGCATGTAAAAGAATAAAATATTTAAAATATGTTATTTTTATAATGCAAAAATTATTAATCAAAAAACTAAAAATAGAGTATGTAATTTTTGGTGTAAAAAATTTTGCAAAAAGTTACGATTGGGGATGCCTATCAAGCTTGGTGATTTTGAGAAAAATGCTGGAACTGCTGATGCGGAGTAGTACGATTTTTAAAAGTAGATTATTAAGAAATATCTGAAAGGATAAAAGTACAATGGCCTTGGATAATTGCTTCAAGGCCATTTTTCAAATTTTTATTGAAGCTGCTTGAGAATTTTAATATGTTCTACTTTTTGGCCCCATTGAATTTCTACCACAAAGACACCTTTAGGAACTTTCAAGGCCAGATGTTCCAACAGTACATTCATTTCAGTTTCTGAGTCCACAGTTTTGGAAGGGGTCACATACATAGGGTGAATGATTCTGAAAGAAAGCCTTTCATCTTCATACTGTGATCTGTCCATCAGGCCTATTCTGAGTTTGCTGCCATTGGTTGGGTTGGGGTAGGCGCGCCATACTCCCTGTGTAAATTCCACACCTGGAACCCTGACTGAAACCACTTCTGAATACTCAAAATTTCCATTGAAGTCTACCTGTTTCAGCCTATACAAGAGGTTTTTTCCACCCAACGGAAGTTGTTCATCCACATATTCATATTCGGTAATCTGGTCTGTCCAACCCATTCCTTCGACTTCAGCTATTTTTTCGAAATCACTGATTTCCGAAATGGATCTTTCTATTTCAAAGTGGGAGTTTTCCCATTCTTTGGCAGTAGCCCAACTGAGAATTACATTGTTATGTTGGGGGTCATGTTCAGCATGGACGTACTTGAATTCTACTGGAAGTATTCTTACTATTTCAAAAACATCCGTTCTACACAACCGTGTTTCGGCATCAAAAGTAGTGAGCACATAAGTACCAATAGGCAAATCCTCAATTCTTGAGTCCTCTGAGTAAAAATCCGGATCATCCACAGAGGTCCAATAATAGACGAAGTTACCTTCTTTGAATTCCACTTCAATGATCCCATTATTCTCTTCCTCATCGCTATTGATTACGGTGGAAGATTCAATAATGTCTTCTTCGCCTAAGGCTACGGGAATAATAATTGTTTTTGAAATAGATGTAGAAGGAATAGGATCCCCATTTATATCGTTCTGACTTATTGTGAGTGTCGCAGTCACCAATGTACCTGATTCCACATTTTCAAAAGAAGGGTTTATTTCTTCATATTGAATGATTGTTTCACCTTCAAACTCAATATCCCATACTACATTATATTCTGCTGTAGGGTTTCCTCCGAAAAGGGAGGTTATTAAGAAATCAACATTTGTATGATCTAAATTTTCCTGAAAACATTCAAAACTCACATCAAAATCATATTCTAAAAAGCCTACTTCTATGGGGATACTTTCAGATGTTGAACATTGTGCTGTAGGATAATCATTACATTTATAACTATTTTGGAGATTTATATTAGCACGATTTGTCCAAAAAGACATTGGGTTAGAAAGTTCATAATATTCATTGCCGCATTCAAAACCCAAGTCAGGAATAGGAATAGTAATTATACAAGGACCATTCGGGCATGCCTGAACTGTCCCTACGAATTCATTCATATAGAAGCTATCCAAGAGGTCTTCTGTGTTTTGAACCTTTTTTTGAATATCAGCAATGATTCTGAAATTATGAACATTTGACCCCGGCTGTGATAAATACAATAAAGAAATGAAATACGGTCCGTTGTCCTCACAAATATCTTTGGACTCTCCTGATTCATCACTAAAATATGCGTTAAGGATATTGAAATTGTTAGCCTGACCAGTACAATTCCTACAAGACTCTTCCCTCAAATCAGGTTGGTCTTCATCCTGCCCAAGAACTTCAAAGCTCAAAAAGCATAAAAGGGCAATTCCTAATAACCTGTAAGCTAAATAGGAGCGGGAATCAATATAAAAAAAATTAATTGATCTCATGAGAGTGCTAAAAAGCTGAAATTCAACACTAATATAAAATTTATATTTTTTAAAACACACAAAAACGTATTTTAAAATATAAAAAATGTATTATAATTAACTCATTCGTTGATTTTTTTTAATGAAAAGTTACTATCAAAACCTCCTTGATATTAAGGTAAGCAATCTTTCTTCAAAATATGAAATTATATGGATAGGGGAAGGGATCTTATTAATTTCAGCGAAAAATTCTATTCTTGCTAGAAAATCTAAGTGTTTCAAATACTATTGTTAAAATTTGAGGCTTCGGGGATCTATATTCTGCAAATTTTTTCAGCCACTATTGCAGCTGTTTGAGCACTTTAATATGTTCAACTTTTTGGCCCCATTGAATTTCCACAACGAAGATGCCCTTGGGAACTTTTAGGGCCAGTTGTTCCAATAATTGATTCATTTCATCTTCTGTGTCCACTGTCTTGGAAGGAGTAACAAACATAGGATGGATTATCCTGAAAGAAAGTCTTTCAGCCTCATACTGTGACCTGTCCATAAGGCTAATCCTAAGCTTGGAGCCATTGGTTGGATTGGGGTAGGCACGCCAAACCCCTTGCGTAAATTCTACTCCTGGAATCCTTACTGAAACTACTTCGGAGTATTCAAAATTCCCATTGAAGTCTACTTGTTTGAGTCTGTAGAGTAGGTTTTTTGCTCCTAATGGAAGTTGTCTATCCACAAATTCATACTCTGTAATTTGATCTGTCCATCCCATTCCTTCAACTTCTCCCACTTTTTTGAAGTCTTTGACCCCTGTGACCGATCTTTCTATTTCAAAGTGGGAATTTTCCCACTCTTTTGCGGTTGCCCAATTGAGAATAATCTCTCTGCTGTGGCTGTTATAATCTGCTTGTACATAAAGGAATTCGACTGGTAGGATTCGGATATTGGAATAGATGATAAATACACGACCTTTTCCTCCTTGTCCACCACCTGTTGTTCCAGCTCCTCCTCCAGAGGCAATACCTACTGCATCCCCGCCAGGACCATCAACATTTCCACTTCCTCCAAGAAATGATCCATTAGGGGCTCTTCCTCCATTAGTAAAATTATCTTTAACAGTTCCATTGAAATTGTAACCAACACCTCCACCTCCACCTCCATAATTAATGATAGTACCAAATAAATCATAAGCGATTCCTAGCCCTCCAACTCCGCCATCACCTTGTCCATTACCCGCTGCTTTGCCAACTTGACCAGGTCCGGCAGCCCCTCCGCCTCCGCCACCAGCCGCAGCACCGCCTTGAGGTCCTCCAGTGTCGGCCCAAATGCTATTTGCACCAGTAGTACCACCATTACTAGCTCCTGCTTGTCCATTGAAATTGCTCGGTCTGTAAAAACCACCTCCTCCACCAGATGCTCCGGAGCTTCCGTTAGCAGCATTGGTTGAACCAAAAGAACCACCACCACCACCGCCTAAAGCAATTACTGAAACGGCAGTACCATCGACAGTTCCAGTGAATGATGAATTTTGACCATTCTGCCCTGTTTCAGTAACAATTGCAGCTCCTGGTCCACCTTGACCGACTTTGACATTAAAAGTTGTACCATCAGGCAAACCAAATTCTGCTGTGGTGGAAACATAGCCTGTAACTAATCCTCCAGCTCCTCCACCTCCTGAAGCATTACCCTTTCCGCCTCCACCACCAGCACCAATGGCAACAACATCAAAATCTGCCAAGCCCTCTGGTGCTATCC
>NZ_REBN01000138.1 GCF_007692705.1 Mongoliibacter sp. | reverse complement strand
TTCTTTCAACACCCGTTGAGTAATCTCTTGTGTCTACCTCAATGGCATTTTTATCTATGTTGAGTCCCCAATCTGCAATAGGTCCTAATTTTGGACTCAGTCCAAATAATGGAATCAAATAATCTGTATCAATAGTAATTTCTTCTTTGCTCTTATTTTCAAGTTTAACTGAATTAAGGTGGCCATTGCCCCCAAGCTCTTTAAGATTTGCGGATAGGATAAGGTCTATTTTACCCTCATTTGCAAGATTAAAAACTTTCGCTGCTGAATCAGGAGCCCCCCTGAAGGTTTCATTTCTATGTACCAATGTTACTCGCTCTGCTACTTTTGAAAGGTAAATAGCCCAATCGAGTGCAGAATCGCCTCCACCGGCTAAAACCACTTTTTTATCACGGAAAGCTTCAGGGTTTTTCACCATATAGGTAACTCCTTTTCCTTCGAAGTGATCCAATTTGTCCAAAGCAGGTTTTCTAGGTTCAAATACACCAAGTCCCCCTGCTATTACAATAACTTTTGCATGAACTTTTGTTTTGTCATTGGTAGTAACTACAAAAGAACCGTCAGTTTGCTTAGCCAGATGATCTACGCGTTCACCAAGTGTGAAAGTAGGTTTAAAAGGTTTGATTTGCTCCATCAGGTTATCTACCAATTCCTGTGCTTTGACTTCCGGATATCCGGGAATGTCGTAGATAGGTTTTTGAGGGTATATTTCAGAAAGCTGTCCGCCCACCTGAGGAAGGTAGTCAATCAAATGACAACGCATCTTGAGAAGGCCCGCTTCAAATACTGAGAATAGACCTACTGGTCCAGCTCCAATGATACAAATGTCGGTAGTAATCATGATGTAGATATTTAAGAATGAAACCTCTCCGGTGTTAAATTGTTCGTGCAAATATAATTAGTATGACAAGTAATTTAAAGGCTATTTAAAAATACTATTCGAGATTATTATAAATAGTATTTAGAATTCTTTTAAATTCCAGAAAATCAGATTCATCTAAGTTTTCCCAAGCCTTTTCTCTAATGGAAGAAATTTTGGGTTTGAGTGCTTTGACTTTATCCTTTCCTGCTGTGGTCAGTACCAGTTGAAAGCTTCTCCTATCCAGTGGATGAGGAAGTCTTTCGACATAGTTTTTTTTGGTGAGAATATCTATTATTCGCGTAAGGGTAGGTTGGTCTTTGAATACCAAAGCCGCAAGTTCAGATTGACTCAGAAGCTCATTTTCTGATAGATTTTTCATTACTAGCCATTGGTCTACAGTAATGTCAAAATCACTCAGCTTAAATTTCTGTTGGGCATATTGTTTTACCCTCCTGGCAGTGCGGTCCAACAAAAATGAATACTTACTGAATTGTTCTTGTGTCATACAAATAATTAGTACAACAAATATAAGAACTATTTTTATTGAAAAACAATAGTCTATAAAATCTATAGGGAATACAATGATTAATTAGAACCCAAGCCGTCTTTTCTATAGATCAGGTTGCCTTCTTTGTCCCATTCGGCCCGGATGTAGGGTCTGAAATCTTTGGAAAAGGGAACCTCTTGATATTGTACTTCTCTTTTTCGGATTGTTTTGGATTTAGAATCCCAGTATTCTGTCCATAGCCCCACCTTTTCTCCGTAGCGGTATTCACCAGTAACTGCGATTTGGCCATCTTCATAAAAGTGAAAAAAGTTACCCTCTTTAAGATCGTATTCTATAGGTGTGAGTTTTTCAATTTTGTTTTCATCTCTGTTGTAATAACTTACTCGGGAGTCTTTTGGCCAACCCTCAGAAAAATGAAGTTTATCTTGTAAGACGTGCTTGTCATTGAATGAAAGCCATGTGCCATGTTTTTTTCCAAAGTAAAAGTGGCCTTCTTCGATGAGTTTGTCATCGATTACCTTTTCATAGGGACCATGTAATAGGTATCCCCTTGTTTGATCAAAATCTTTAGATCTGATCATTTTTTCTTTGGTATCATACCAGTGAATGTCCCTTATATAAGGGTCTGCTTTTTTTTGTTCTGTGGTATAAAAGAAAAAAACATAAGTAACCTGATTTCTCAATGTGTTCTTTAGTCTTCCTTTTTTAGTTTTTACTCCGTAAAAAATATTTTTCTTTTTCTTCTTCTTACTCTTTTTCTTTTTTTCCTTTTTCTCATTGTCATCAAAAAGCAATAAAGGCAAGGAAGTAGGCTGTAATTTGTCAGAAATCACACCTGTTGAATCCGGATCAGATTCAATTTCAGCCTTTTTCTCTTTTTGGGCGATTGCTGATAAAGAAATTAAAGAAAATATAAATAGCAGCGTGAAATACTTCATGTTATTGAAACGCAGTGAGGTTTCAGTTATTTTGATGCAAAGTTACAAATAGAGAATCAAAATTCACTTACACTTAGAATTAATCATTGTTATCCGTATTTTTGACAAAATCTATTAAACCAACCATAAAATGACGAATATATTATCAGATCGGATTAACCAAATGGAAGAATCAGCCACCTTGGCTATGGCTAAAAAAGCAAGAGAACTAAAGGGGCAAGGGATTGATATTATCAGTTTGAGTCTTGGAGAACCCGATTTCAAAACGCCAAAACATATTCAGGAAGCGGCCAAGTCAGCCATAGATGAAGGGAAATATTTTTCTTACCCACCTGTGGCGGGTTATCAGGATTTAAGAGAAGCTATTGCCAAGAAGCTTAGAGAGGTCAATCACATTGAAGATGCTAAAGCGGAAAACATAGTGGTCTCTACCGGGGCAAAGCATTCTATAGCGAATGTTTTCATGTGTATGCTCAATGAAGGTGATGAAGTGGTGATTTTTTCCCCGTATTGGGTTAGTTATGCTGAAATAATAAAATTGGCAGGAGGTATACCTGTCTTGATTGAAGGTAATTTGGAAAATAACTTCAAAGCTACAGCCAAACAACTTGAAGAAGCGCTTACGGACAAGACCAAAGCAATTATTTATTCATCGCCTTGCAATCCAACAGGGTCTGTATTTAGCAAAGAGGAATTGGAAGCAATTGCAGAAGTGATTAGAAAGAGGGAAAATCTTTATGTAATCGCAGATGAGATATACGAACTGATCAACTTTACCGGAAAGCATGCCAGTATTGCATCTTTCCCCGGTATGTTTGAAAGGACTATTACCGTTAATGGTTTCTCCAAAGGATATGCCATGACAGGATGGAGGGTTGGGTATATATGCGCCCCTTTATTTATTGCCAAAGCATGTGAAAAAATGCAGGGACAATTCACCTCTGGAGGTACAGGGATAGCCCAAAGAGCGGCATTGGCAGCCATCAGTGGAGACCATGGCCCATCAGAAGAGATGGAAAAGGCATATTTGAAAAGAAGGGAATTGTTACTGGGTTTATTACGCGATATCCCAGGGATCAAAACCCATGTGCCTGAGGGAGCTTTCTACTTTTTCCCAGATGTGACTGCATTTTTTGGAAAATCGACAAGTGAGTATAAGATTGCTAATGCAGACGATTTTTGCTTGTATATATTGGAAAAAGCAAATGTTTCTTTGGTAACTGGTGCCGCATTTGGAGCACCAGATTGTGTCAGGCTTTCTTATGCAGCCTCAGAAATTGAATTGATAGAAGCAATGAAAAGGATTAAGGAAGCTTTATCGCTTTTAGTCTAAATTTTTAAGCTTACTTATGTACATTTAAGATTGGTGGGGCAACCCACCTTTTTTTTTAATTAAAAACAAAAAAAAGTATCCAAGAGCCGTATTTATAAGTGGTTTTTCCTTTT